>JACQFU010000547.1 GCA_016199905.1 Candidatus Wallbacteria bacterium | reverse complement strand
GGTAGATGGCGCCGACGATGGCTTCGAAGCAGTTGGCGTTCAGAGAGGGTTTGAGGGCGCCGCCGCCCTCGCGTTCACCGCGGCCCAGCCGTATGAAAACCGGAACTCCCAGCCGCTTGGAGATCTTGGCGAGTGCCTCTTGCCGCACGAGCAGCGAGCGGAGCTGCGTGAGCTTGCCCTCGTCCTCGCGGGCCGCCATCCGGAACAGGAGGTGGCTGACGGTCAATTCGAGCACCGCGTCTCCCAGAAACTCGAGACGCTCGTTGTCGACCCCTCCGGCCATTACGGATGGATCGCTGCGATGTGTCAGAGCGGCCTCCAACAGCGAGCGATCATGGAAGACGATCTTCAGCTTCTGCTCGAGTCCGGCGAGATCCTCGGCAGGAGGGGGCGCGCAGAAAGCTCTGTGGACGCTTCGCCTGGGCCGATTAGGCCGAGAGTTTCCTGAAGATGAGCGTCGCATTTTGGCCGCCGAACCCCATCGCGTTGGAGAGCGTGACTGGCAGCTCGCAGCGTCGCGACTCGTTGGGCACGTAATCGAGGTCGCACTCGGGGTCGGGCGTCCTAAGGTTGATGGTGGGGGGGATCGCCGAGTCGACCATCGCCTTGATGCAGAGCACCGCCTCCAGCGAACCGGCGCCGCCGAGCAGGTGGCCGGTCATGGACTTGGTGGAGCTGACGGGAATGCGGTAGGCGGCCTTGCCGAAGACGGTCTTGTAGGCGATCGTCTCGGTCTTGTCGTTGTAGGGCGTGGAGGTGCCGTGGGCGTTGACGTAGGCGATCTCCTCGGGGGCGACTTCGGCCTCTTCGATGGCCAAGCGCATCGCTCGCACGATCCCCTCGCCGCCTTCGGTCGGGGCCGTGATGTGGAATGCGTCGCTGGTGGCGCCGTAGCCGACGATCTCGGCGTAGATGTTCGCGTTACGGGCCCGGGCATGCTCCAGCGTCTCCAGGATGAGGCAGGCGCCGCCCTCGGCGATGACGAACCCGTCGCGCTCCTTGTCGAAGGGCCGGCAAGCCTGGGGGCCAAGCTCGTTACTGGTGGAGAGCGCCCGGCAGTTGGCAAAACCCGCCACGGTCAAGCGCGTGATGGCCGCCTCGGTGCCGCCGGCAACGATGATGTCGGCGTAGCCCCATTTGATGGTGTGATAGGCCTCACCGATGGAGTGGTTGCCCGTGGCGCAGGCGCTGACGTGCGCGAAGCTGGGCCCCTTGAACCCGTGCCGAATGCTGATGTTGCCCGGCACCAGATTGGCGATCAGCATCGGGATCATGAACGGGCTTACGCGCCGGTGGCCCTTGGCCAGGTAGGTCTCGGCGTTCTTCTCCAGGCTCTGGATCCCGCCGATGCCGCTGCCGACCATGACGCCCGCGCGCTCCGGAACGAAACTGCCGGGGAAGTTCTTGCCCATCTTCGCGTCGGCGAGGGCCTCGTCGGCCGCCACCATCGCGAATTGGCAACTGCGGTCGAGATGCTTGGCAACCTTGTCGCCCAGCATCTTGGCTGCGTCGAAGCCCTTCACCTCTGCGGCGATCTTGACGGGATAGTCGCCAGTGACGTCGAAGGTGGAGATGGGGCCGATCCCGGTCTTGCCCGCCAGAATGGTTGCCCAGGCTTCAGGCACTGTGTTGCCGACGGGACTGACGGTGCCGAGGCCGGTGATGACGACCCTGCGGGGCGTGCGCGCTTTCGTGCTCATGAGCCTGTCGAGGCAGCCGGGGAGGAGTTAGGAGCTGACGCTGACACCTTTCTCCGCGGCGCGCTTCTTCACATAGTCTACGACGTCCTGAACGGTCTTGATCTTCTCGGCGTCCTCGTCGGAGATCTCGATGTCGAACTTCTCCTCGAGCGTCATGATCAACTCGACGGTGTCCAGACTGTCGGCTCCGAGGTCCTCGATGAACGAGGCCTCCGGAGTGATCTGCTTTTCGTTGATGGAAAGCTGCTTGCTGACCAGATCCTTTACCTTCTCCAGGATCTCGGCTTCGGTAACCATTCGAAGAGACCTCCTTGGGGGTTCTTCACATCACCATCCCGCCGTCGACGGCGAGGACTTGGCCCGTGATGTAGGCAGCGTCGTCGCTGGCCAGGAAGGCGACCACGGGCGCCACATCGTCGGCGGTACCCAGTCGCTTCATCGGGATCACGCGGGATAGCTCTTCTTTCATCTTGTCGGGCAGCTCGCGGGTCATGTCGGTGGCGATGAAACCGGGTGCCACGGCGTTGACCCGGATACCCTTGGCGGCGAATTCCTTGGCAACGGACTTGGTGAATCCGATGACTCCGGCCTTGGAAGCGCAGTAGTTTGCCTGCCCCGCATTGCCGGCCAACCCGACGACCGAGGTGATGTTCACGATCGAGCCGGAGCGCTGCCGCAACATGTGGCGCAACACCTTCCGGGTTGTGTGAAACATACCTTTCAAGTTCACATTCATTACCTGGTCCCACTCGTCGTCCGTCATTCGCAGGACCAGGTTGTCCCTGGCGATGCCCGCGTTGTTGACGAGGACGTCGATGCGGCCGAAGCGCTCCGCGACCGAGTCGATCATGCCGTCGACCTGGGGCGCGTTACTGACATCGCATCCGAAAGATCCGGTCTCGATCCCGAACTCCTTCTCCAGCTCCTGGGCCGCCTGCAGTGCCGTCTCGGCGTTGGTGCCTACCACGACGACCTTGGCGCCCAGCGCCGCGAGACGTCGCACGATGCCCTTTCCGATGCCCCGGGTGCCACCTGTAACCACGGCCACCCGGTCCTTGAAATTCATTTTCTCACACCTGTCCGAAGCTTGTCAAACAAGGTCGGGACAGGTGATATCACTTGGCAGACGCGGCCGCAAGACCTTCCGCGCGGAAGAACCCGATAGTTTTTTCGAGCGATCCCACGTCGGAAACATTCAGGACGCGGGCGTCCCGGCTGATGCGCTTCATCATGCCCGCCAGCACCCGGCCGGCGCCCAGTTCCACGAACACGCTCACGCCCAACCCGAGCATCAGGCCGATGCTCTTTTGCCACAGGACCGGGCGGGTGAGTTGGCCGATGAGGTTCTTGCGCAGCTCGCCCGGATCGGTGTGGGCGGCGGCGTCGGTGTTCTGAACCACAGGCACTCGGGCGGAGCGGAAATCGGCGGCCTCCAGGCTCGACTTCAGACCCGTCTCCGCCGGCGCCATCAGCGAGCTGTGGAACGGGCCGCTGACCCGCAACATCGTCGCCGAGGCCGCGCCGCGCACTTTCGCCTGCGAGATCAGCTCCGAGAGCGTCCGGATGTGGCCGGCCACGACGACCTGGCCCGGGCAGTTGAGACCCGCGATGTCCGCGACTCCTCCGACGGAGCCTGCGACCTCGCGGCACAGCATTCGGACCGGCTCCTCCTCCATTCCCACGATCGCCGCCATCCCGCCCGTGCCCTCGGGACAGGCGGCCTCCATCAGTTGTCCTCGCAGCTTCGTGAGGCGAATCGCGTCGCGCAGGCCAAGAGAACCGGCCGCCACGAGCGCGGAGTACTCTCCGACGGAGTGACCTGCGACCAGTTCGGCCTTCACGCCCTCGGAGGCCAGCACGCGCAGGCACGCGGTACTGGAGGCGACGATGGCCGGCTGCGTGATCGCCGTCTGTTGCAGTTCCTCCTCGGGACCATTCCAGCAGAGCGAGGAGAGCCCGGCGGCGTAGGCATCGTCAGCCTCGTCGAAGACGGCGCGGGCTTCGGGAAACCTGTCCGCCAGCTCGCGGCCCATCCCGACGGTCTGGCTGCCTTGCCCGGGAAACAGGAACGCGATTTTCATACACCCCACCTCAGAACGATGCCACCCCACGTCAGGCCGGCGCCGAAGCCGACCAGCAGCACGTGGTCTCCGGCTTCGATGCGCCCGTTCTGCTGGGACTCGTCGAGGGCCAAGCCGATCGACGCCGCGACCGTGTTGCCGTAGCGGTCGATGTTCACGGCTACTTGATCCATCGAAAGCCCCATGCGCTGCACGGCGGCCTGGATGATCCGGATGTTGGCCTGGTGCGGAACCATCAGATCGACATCGCTCACCTCGAGTCCGGCGCTCTTGAGCGCCTCGAAGGCCGCGGAGGTCATCGCGCGCGCGGCCTGCTTGAAGGTCTCGCGCCCGTCCATCTTGATGTAGTGAAGGCGGTTGGTGATCGTGTCGAGCGAGGGCGGCAACTTGGCGCCGCCCGCGGGCTGGTAGAGGTGGCGGCATCCGGCGCCGTCGCTCTTGATGTACGTGGACAGGATTCCGCGGTCGCTGTGGCCGGCCTGCAGGAGCACGGCGGCGGCGCCGTCGCCGAAGATGACGCAGACGTTGCGATCCTTACAGTCGACCATGCGGCTGATGGCGTCGGCGCCGATCACGAGGACGTTCTGGAAGTTGCCCGATTGCACGAAGGCGGCCCCCGTCGAGAGCGCCGCGATGAACCCGCTGCAACTGCTCCCGATGTCGAAGGCGCCCGCGTTGGTGAGGCCCATCTTCTCCTGCACGATGCACGCGGTGGAGGGAAAGACGTAGTCTCCGGTCACTGTGGCCAGCAGCACCAGATCGACTTTGGAGGCGGGGCAGCCGGCGTGGCGCAGCGCTCGCGTGGCCGCCTCGACGGCCATGTCGCTCGTGGTGAGATTGTCTTCCAGGATGTGGCGTTCGCGGATCCCGGTGCGGCTGACGATCCACTCGTCGCTGGTGTCGATCATCCGCTCCAGGTCCTGGTTGGTGAGGACCTTTTCCGGGACGTAGGAGCCGATGCCGGCGATCACCGCGCGTCTCGTGGCGTTGTTCATGCTCTGGCGCTCCAGTCGGGGCAGGCTTCGCGAATGAACTGCAAGGCGCCGCTCTCGGAGTAACGATGGCCCAGGGCGATGGCATTCTTGATCGTGTCGGCCCGGCTGGCGCCGTGGGCGATGATGACGCAACCGTCGACGCCGAGCAAGGGGGCACCCGAGTTGGCGGGGTTGGAACAGCTATAGCGTTCGAGCCGCTTGGCCACCGTCTCGGCGACGGCACCGTCGGCTCCGCTGGCCTTCAGGGCCTCGTCCAAGGCGTGAAAGAACATCTCGCTGAGGCCTTCGCTGGTCTTTAGAAAGATATTTCCCACGAACCCGTCCGTGACGAGCACGTCGACGACGCCCTTGAAGATCTGGGTGCCCTCGACGTTGCCGACGAACTCCAGACCGCTGGCGCGGAGAAGCTTCTGGGTTTCCTTGGCGAGGGCGTTGCCCTTGCCGGTTTCGGTGCCGATGTTCAGCAGTCCGATCCGAGGGATCGCCACACCCAGGACGTGACGGGCGTAGAGACTGCCCATATGGGCAAACTCCAGAAGCTGCGAGGGCTTGCAGTCGACGTTGGCGCCGCAATCGATGGCGATCAAAGAGCCATCGAGCGTGGGGATGGTCGTGGCGATGGCGGGGCGATCGATGCCCTTGACTGCGCCGAGCTCCAGAAATGCGCTCGCCATCACGGCGCCCGTGTTGCCCGCGCTGACGAGCGCCGCGCCACGGCCAGCTTTCAGCAGCCGAGTCGCCACGGCTATGGAACTGTCCGGCTTGCTCCGCACGGCACGCGCGGGATTCTCGTGCATGAGGACGGCGGACTCGGCGTGGTGGAGCTGGATGTGCGGATTGTTGATTCCAAACTTGGCCAGCTCGGGTTCCTTGCCCACCAGGACGACGTCGATACCGAACTCCTGCGCTGCGCTCAGCGCCCCCTTTACGATTTCGTGGGGAGCGTGGTCGCCCCCCATCGCATCGACGATGACGGGCATGATCAGGACGGTCCGGAGCCGTAGGCTCGGTCGTCAGCTCGGTCGGTCACGGCCGGATCTGTCTCAGGCCTCG
>JACQFU010000546.1 GCA_016199905.1 Candidatus Wallbacteria bacterium | reverse complement strand
GGCGGTCGGGACGGTGTCGGCGCCATTAACCAGGACGCGCAGCCGGGCGGGGGACGAGTTGCGTTGCGGGTCGCTGTTGGTGGAGTCGTTGACCACGAGGTCGAATTCGTAGAGGCCTTCCCGTAAAGGACTGAAAAGAGTGCGAGGACCGTTTGGCGTCAGGTTGACCGTCTCGGGCCCCGCGGCGAAGGTCCAGAGGTAGGAGAGCGTGCCCCCATCGGAGTCGCTAGAGGCGCTGCCGTCCAGCGTCACCACCGTGTTCGTCCGGGCCGTCCGGTCTAGGCCCGGATCGGCCGTGGGCAGCCGGTTGCCGATGCCGCCGTTGACGATGAGGCCGGTCAAGCCGGTGGACACGTTTCCGCCCGCGTCGGTGACCGTGAGCTGGATCGGGTAGTAGCGCGGTGCGGTAGGCCGGAAGAGCGGCTGCGCCACGTTGACGGCCCCGGCGGCCGGAAGGCTTCCCACCAGAGGGATCCAGGAGTAGACGAGCGTGCCGTTGTTCGGGTCGCGACTCGCCTCGCCGTGGAAGCTGAAGGAGGCGCCGGCGTCCACAGTGAGCGGCGGGCCGGCGTCGGCCACGGGCGGCACGTCCAGGACGGTGATGGTGACGCGGCCGGCGAAGCTGTCCACGCGGCCGTTGTTGACGACCAGCTCGAAGACGTAGGCGCCTGCGGCAAGCGCGGTGAAGCTGGGTCTGGGCGTCGTGGCGCCGTTCAGCGACACGGCCTGCGGGCCCGAGACGACGCGCCAGCGATACGTGAGCGGCAGCCCGCCGGGGCTCGTGGAGGCCGAGCCGTCCAGCGTTGCGGCTCCCGGTTGAATCGTGCGCGGAAGGCCGGGATTGGCCTGCGGGCGGTTGTCGCTCGGGTCGTTGGGGTTGGTTCCGTCGCGGAACTCCTGCAGGTTCGTGCGGCCGTCGCCATCGTTGTCCAGGGCGGCGTCTCTGGGATCGGCCGGATTCAGACCGTTGGCCAGCTCGAAGGTGTCGGGCATGCCGTCGCCGTCGCTGTCGAGCGGGTCGAGCGGCTTCAAGGTCGCCAGCGCGCTGCTGGTGTCGTTGGAGTCCTTGACGTCGCGGTAGACGGCCCGGATCTGGTGCGAGAGCGCGCTGGCCTGCAAGACGAAGTCGCCCGGGATGGCGGCCGGCGGAAAGACCAGCAGCGACGGCAGAGGGCGCCCGGCGTTGGAGAAGATGCCCGTGTTGGGGCCGGTCTCGACGAGCGTGACGACCTCGCGGTCGGTCGTCGACAGATCCTCCACGACCGCCGTTACGGTCTCCACGACGGCGGCGGAGCGGTTGGAGTCGCGGTCGCGAACCTGCACGACGATGCCGTCGCGACTGCGCACGTACTCCGAGACGGGCTGACCGTTGGCGTCGATGAAGTTCGTGGCGCTGGGCTCCTGGAAGACGATCTGGGCGCTCACGGCGGGCGCGTCGCTGGCGTCGTCCGGGTCGGCGTAGCGAACGTTGATCGACTCCGAGACTCCTCGCCCCAGCACCTCGAGCACGCCGTTGCCGACGACGGGGTTGCTCGAGATGACGGTTCGCATGCCGGACTGCGTCAGGAAGATGCCGGTGTCGCCGCCCGTCTCCACGGCCTGCAGCGTCTCGCGGTCGCCCAGCGACGAAGTGAAGGTCACCGGAACGGTCTCCCGGGCGGAGGGGTTCAGGTTGCGGTCCGCGTCGTTGATCTGGGCGAAGACCGGCTCCACGCTGACCAGGAAGCGGCTCTGGGGCACGCCGTCCGGGTCCGTCGTCTGCAAGATGGCCGCGGTCTGGCGGATGCGCGTGCGCACGCGGTACTCGCTGGTGTCGAAGCTGAAACCAGGGTCCGTGTAGCGCACCACCAGCGTCGCGCCGTTCGTCGTCTCCAGGGCGCGGTCGTTGGAGCGGAAAGCTCCAATGACGGAAGGCAGTCCGACGACATTGCGGAACGTATCGGAGTTGTTCGAGATCTCCTTGAGCTCCAGCTGTTCGGTGTCGCCGGGCTGGCCGTTTGGCAGGATCACGGCCAGGCTCACGATTACGCTCTGGGCACTGGAAGCGTCGGTGTTCTGATCGGGGTCGCGCACCTCCACGAAGATCCGCTCGGACAGCGACTGATCGCGGTCCACGGCATACCCGGGCTCGGTCGCCACCGTGCTCCCCACAGCCGAGCGCGTAAGTGTGACCCGCCCGTTGGCCCGTTGCAGCGAAAGCAAGACTTGCGAAGTCGCAATGTCGCCCGACTGCGGGTCCGTGTACGTCACCGTCGCTGTGCCGTTGTCGGAGGTCTCGAGTGTCCCGTTCGTGGTGATCCGCGGCCCCACGACCGAGGCCAGCGGCACCACGTTGCGGAACACGGCCGAGGAGGAGGTCGTCTCGAAGAGATCGATCGATTCGATGTCGCCCACCGGGGCCGTGCGGATCTGAACCCGCAGCCGCTCCTGGATCCGCGGGTCCTTGTTCTGATCGATGTCGCGCACGGTGACGAAAATGCCGCTCACGCCGATCGTGTAGAACGACACGGGGCCGCCCTGGTCGTCGGTGAAGCGCACGGTCGCCGGGGTCGGGGCCAGCGTGGTGCCCGCCTGCGTCGTGATGACGACGGACGTGGTCTCCCGGTCGTCGCGGTAACTGGCCGTCAACGTCGAACCGTCGAACGTGTCCAGGATCGAGTTGGTTGCAATCGGCAGCGCCACCTGCGATTGCACGCGGCCCAGAACGGGCTGAGAGGTCCCTGGCGCGATGTTCAGGTTTCGAAAAACGCCGCTGTTCGATGCGGTCTCGGCGAGCTGCATGGTCAGCCGATCGCCGGACAGGTCCGTCAGCGTCACGATCAGCGACTGCGAGTTGGAGGCGTCGGTATTGCGGTCGGGGTCGCTCACGGTGACGAAGATGTCGTCCTGTCCGATGCGGTAGCGCGCGATGCGTGCGCCGCCCACGTCGGTCAGCTGGATCGTCGCGGTGGTCTTCGGCACCACCATCGTCGAAGTCGTCGACACCCGGTCGGTGAGGTCCACGCGGTCGGTGTACGAGGCCGTCAGCGTCGAACGGTCGCTGGCCTGGATGCTCCCGTCGCCGTTGACCGCCGTGTCGACCACCGACGACACTCCCGCGATGCTGTCGAAGAAGCGGTCGTTGGTCGTGCGCTCGCGCAGGTTCACGATCTCCGTGTCCCCCGTCGAGTTGTTGCGCAGCGTGACCTGCACCGTCTCGGTGGTGAAGGGGTCGAGGTTCTGGTCGGCGTCCTCGACGGTCACGAAGACCTGGTCGCGTCCGATCCGGTAGAGCCCCGCGCGCTGGGGCCCCCTCGGCTGCGAGAACAGCGAGATCGCCGCGCGCGTCGGCTGCACGTCCATCCGCACCGTCTGCCGCACCACCACCGGCGGCTTGGGGTCCGAGTACTCGACCGTCACGGTGTCGCCTGCGCCGACCTGAAGCTCCTGATCGTTGTCGATCTTCTGGGCCACGCGCGTCGAGATTCCCGTGAGGTTGCGGAAGATGCCGCTGTTGGTGGCGGTCTCGGTCAGCGACACCGAGACCCGGTCGCCGGTGATCCGGGAGCTGAGCGTGACGCGGCCCGTCACGGTCTCCCTCGTCAACGGGTTGGTGTTCTGGTCGGCGTCGACCAGTCGCAGGAAGATGTCCTGCAGGCCGATGATGTACGACGGAACGGGGTTGTCGTCGCGATCGGTGAAGACGACGAACCCCGTGAGCGCAGGCCGCGACGTCGTGGCGCCCGGGTTGGTCGAGATCGTGTCGGAGCGGTCCTCCAAGTCGGTGTAGGTGGCCAGCAAGGTCGACGCCTGGGCTGTCTGCACGACGCCGTCGCCGGGGCGCGCCGAGTCGACCGTCAGCGACAGGCCCGGCGGCAGGTTCCGGAACTCTCCCGAATCGGTCTTCGTCTCCACCAGCTGCACCGTCTCGCGGTCGCCCGTGACGAGGTCGGTGAGCGTGACGCGCACGGTCTCGGCGACGGATGGCAGGCGGTTTTCGTCGGTGTCTTTCAGTGTCAGGAAGACTCCCTCACGGCCGATGACGTACGGAGTTGTCCGGGAAGTGCCGTCGGCGTTGCAGAAGAAGAGCGCCGTGGCAGGCGTCTCCGTCACGGCCAGCGTCGCGGCGGCGGTCGACTTGTCCAGCGGCGCGCGGCTGTCCTGGTAGGTCACCAGAACGCGAGAGCCGTCCTGCGTGCCGAGGATGCCGTCGTTGGGCGAGGCGGTCGTCACGCGAGTCGCGAGCCCCACGGGGTTTTCGAAGATCGAGCTGGAGGCGGAGATCTCCTGGAGCGTCAGGTTCTCCACGTCGTGCGTGTTCGGGTCGGTGACGGTCACCTGCACGACCTGCGTGCTGACCGGGCTGGTGTTGGCGTCGACGTCCTCCACGCGCACGAAAAGACGCTGGCCCGGCCCGTCGCCGATGAAGTAGTCGTTCACCCTGCCGATTGCCCGAGGGCCGCGGATGAAGGAAACCCGCGACGGCACTTCCGGCAAGAGCATCGTTGCCGCGACGACCTGGCGGTCCGTGGGATCGGTCGTGTCGACGTAGATTGCGCGCACGATCGACTGATCCGCGGCCTGCAACCGTCCGTCCTCGGCCACCGGCGGGGCGATGTCGGACGTGAGCGCGGCCGTCGAACCGAGCGACGACGGGCAGAGCGTCACCACATTTCGGAAGACCCCTGTGTTGCAGTTGGTTTCGGAAAGAGTCACGGTCTCGCGATCGCCGGTGACGGTCGAGGTGACCACCACCGTGACGGTCTCGCTGACGTTGGGGTTTCCGTTGCGGTTGGGATCGGTGACGGTGACGAAGAGCGGCTGGCCGATGGCGTAGGTCGTGACGGCGCTGCCGTCGACGGCGGTGAAGCTGACGGTGGCGTTGCCCGGCGTTATGCGCGCGATGTAGCGGCCCAGGACGCTGGTGAAGACCTGGTTGCGGCGGCGGCTGAAGAAGCGCACGGTGAGCGGATCGCCATCGAAGGCCTCCAGCGCGCGGTTGTTCGGATTGCCGTTGCCGAGCAGCAGCGGGATGCCGGCGACGTTGCGGAAGGTGCCGGTGTTGGTGCCCGTCTCGCGGACGCTGAAGGTGACGTCGTCGCGCGGACTCGAGACCGTGACGGTGATGCTCTCCTGGACGCTGGCGTTGGTGTTCTCCTCGGGGGCCAGCACAGTGACGAATAGGGTCGGGACCAGCGGGTCCTTCGTGAAAGGCACCGTGGTGATCTCGCTGCCGGCGGCGTCGGTGATCTGCAGGACCGGCTGCTGCGCGCCGGGAGTGACGAACATCGTCGCCAGGTCGAAGCTGAAGTCGTTGCGGTCGGTCGGATCGGTGTAGTTGGCGGTGATGGTGGAGCCGCCCGCGCTCTCCAGGCGGTTGTCGGTGACCGCCAGTCCGACGACGGAGGGGAATCCCAGGAGGTTGCGGAAGATGCCCGTGTTCACGCCGGTTTCGCGGAGCTGCAACGTTTCGCTGTCGCCCGTGTTGCTGTCGAGCAGCGTGACGTTGACGAAGTCGGCGGCCAGGGGGTTGAGGTTCCTGTTGGCGTCGGCGACGGTGATGAAGATGCGGTCGGGGTCGTTGGCGGCGCCGATTCCGTACTGAGTCTTCTTGTTGCCCACGGAGTCCGTGAACGTCGTGACGGAGCCCGACGGGTTGAGGGCCACGCGAGCCGTGTCCTGGCTGGTGTCGGCCGGGTCGTCGGGGTCGGTGTAGACCGCCGTGAAGGTGCTGCCACCGGCGGTGTCGACGGTGCCGTTGCGCGCGCCCGCTGCCCTTACGGCCGTCGGGAAGCCCTGCGTGTTGCGGAAGGTGCCGAGACTGTTGGCCAGCTCGCGGAGCAGGATGTCCTCGGAGTCGCCGGTGACGCTGTCGGTGACGTTGGCGATCACGGTGTTGGTCGTGACGGGCGACGAAGCGGCGGGCGGCGTGGGCGGAGCGGTGACGCCCTGGTTGATCCATTCGGACAGGACGGCCGTCTCGGCGGCGTTCAGCGGCGGATCGCCGAAGCCGCCGGTGTGGTTCATCCGCCCGTCGATCTCCTTGATGAGCAGGCTGCTGGGGCCGTCTCCCGAAAGCGTCGGGTTGCCGCTGGTGCCGCCGCGGACCAGGGTGGCGAAGCCGGTGAGGTCGAGGTTCCCGGCGGGGTTGACGTTGCCGTGGCAGCGGCTGTTGTTGCAGCTCCTGCCGAGGATCGGGAGGACGTCGCCGGTGAACTCCAGCCGCTCGGCCGGTTGGGTGTCCTGGATGCGCTGGCTGATCCAGACGCTGATGCTGCGGATCTGGGCGGCCGTGAGTCCCGCGGCGCCGCCCGTGTGAGTGAGCTGTCCTTTCAAGATGCGGATGACGCGGCTGTCGGGGCCGTTGCCCGGGATGATGCGGTTGTTCTGGGAGAAGGCGACCTGCGAGGGCGGCGTCATGTTGAGGTTGCCCGAGCGCGTGGCGCTGTCGTGGCAACCTGCGGCGTCGCACCGGCCGCGGAAGAGCGGCACCTCCAGCTCCCGGGTGTAGTCGACGGAGGAGGGGGCCGTGGGCGGGACCGCGCCCTGGTCGATGTAGTTTTGCAGGAGCGCCAGCTCCGCCGTGGTCGCGACGCTCGGGACGGTGCCGCCGGAGTGGACGGCCTGGCCGTTGAGCTTGCGGACGACGAGGCTGCCGGCGCCGTTTCCGGCGGTGAAGACGGGCGGATTGTTGCCGCCGGTCTTGAAGGAGTTGAAACCGCTGACGTCCAGGCCGCCCTGATTCGGCGAGGGTGTGCCTCCCGGTGGCAGCGCTCCGTTGGAGCGGCCGCTGGGGCTGTGGCACTTCCAGCAGCGGTTGTTCAGGACCACCTGCAGCTGGCTGTCGTAGTCGACCTGCCCGGGCAGGATGGTCCCCACGCTGGTCGACTGCCGGTCCAGGTCCGTCACGGTCACGAAGATGCCGTCGCGGGGCACGACGTACTGCGTCACCTTGTTGCCGTCGCGGTCGGTCATCTTGGTGGTCGACTGCGTCTGGAAGCGCAGGACCATGATGCCGGTGGAGGCGTCGTTGGGGTCCGTCAGGTCGACGTACTGGGCGAGCACGGAGTCGCCGATGCGGCCCTGGATGACGCTGTCGCCCGTGGTCGCCCGGCTTGCGGCAAAGGATGACACCACTCCATTGATGTTGCGGAAAACGCCCGTGTTGTTGCCCGTCTCGCTGAGCGTGATGTTCTCGCGGTCCCCGTTCCTCTGGTTTCGCAGCAGCACCGTGACGGTCTGCCGGGTGGTGATGTCGTCGTTGCGGTTGCGGTCCTCGACGGTGATGAAGATCGGGTCGACGCCGATCTTGAACTGGGTCGAGGGGTTGCCGGAGGAGTCGGTGAAACGGGTGGAGGAGTTGGTCGCGGGCAAACGCATCCCGGCGAAGCTGAAGCTCGTGTCGCTCGACTGGCCGGGGTCCTGGTAATTGACCGAGACGTTGGACAGGTTCGAAGTCTGCAGCACGCCGTCGCGATCCGCGCGGGTGCCGAGCGTCGTCGGCAGGCCCGTGGTGTTGCGGAAGACTCCCGTACTGTTGCCCGTCTCTCGGAGCGTGAGGACTTCGAGGTCGCCCGTATTGCCGTCGACCACGTTGACATTCAAGGTCTGCTGGGTGAGCGGATCGCTGTTCTGGTCGATGTCGGTGACGGTCACGAAGATCGGCGCGCCGCCGATGAGATAGGTCGCCTGAACGGCGCCGGTGGAGTCGGTGAACGCGGTCTGGCTCTGCGTCTGCTGGCCCGTCACCGTGGCGGTGGCGCTGGTGACGTCGGTGGCGTCCTGCGGGTCGGTGTAGGTGGCCTTCAGCACCGCCCCCGCGGTGACCTGCAGCTTGCCTATCGACCTTGATCTGGACGGGGATCTCCTGGGCCGTGGTGGAGCTGGAGTTGCGGTCGGGATCGATCACGGTCACGAAGGCACTGTCGATGCCCATGGTGTAGCCCGTGACGGCGCCGCCGCCGGCGTTGGTGAAGCGGGTCGTGCTGCGGGTGAGGAAGCGCATCACGGCGTTGCCGGTGGCCGTGTCGCTGTTGACGGGATCGGTGTAGTTGAAGCGAATGGTGGAGTTGTCGGCAGTTTCGAGCGCGCGGTCGTTGTTGGCCGGGGCGACGTTGCGCACCGAGGCCAGGCCCACGGTGTTGCGGAACTGGCCCGTCGCCGGACCCGTCTCCACCAGCGTGAGCGTCTCGCGATCGCCCGTGGCGCCGTCGGTCACGGTGATGACGACGCTGTCGATGGAGGTCGGGTTGGTGTTGCGGTCGCTGTCGGTGATGGTGACGAAGACCGGATCGAGCCCAATGCCGTAGAAGAACGCCTGGGCGCCCGCGGAGTTGGTGAACTGGCCGGTGGCAACCGTCGGGGTGATGCGAAGGTTGGCCGACGAGGTGACGCGGTCGGGGGGCTCGAGCGGGTCCTGGTAGGCGACCGTCAGGACCGAACCGGGCGCCGTCTGGATGATTCCGTTATTGAGGACACGCGGGAGGTTTTCAGTCTGAATCCCCAGGACATTCCGGAAGATGCCGGAGTCGTTGGCCGTCTCTCGGAGGCTGACGGTCTCCGAATCGCCGCTGGAGCTGGACGTGATCGTGACGACGACGGTCTGCTGGGTCGAGGCGCTGGTGTTCTGATCGGCGTCCCGCAGGGTGACGAAGACCAGGTCGGTCCCCAGGTCGAAGAGCGTCTTGGGGTTGCTCGAGGCGTCGGTGAAGTTGATGGTGGCGGCTGTGAGGACTTGCAGCGATCCGGCGTTGAGATCGCTGTCGGAGACGGGGTTGCCGCTCGCGGCGTCGGTGCCGTTGATGGCGATCGTGGCGTTCTGCCGGTGCGTGTCGGCGCCCAAGGCAGCGGTCACGTTGAAGACGTAGGTCACCGCCGTTTCGCCGGGGACGCTTCCGGGGACCGTCACCTGATTGACGGTGAGGCCGGTGCCGCTGAACGTCAGCGAAACCGTGCCGAGGTTGAAGGCGTTTTCGCCGGGGTTGACGACCTGGAAGCTGACGATGGCGGATTGGCCGGCGCTGATGGTTGCCGGGGCGTCCAGCGGGAAGACCACCACCCCTGCAGGGAAGGGGACGTTGACGGAGCCGCCGGCGACGGCCGTGTTGTTGGTCTCGTCGTTTTCGGTGACCTGGCCGTTGATGTCGGCGATGCAACCGACGAAGTAACTTCCGGGCTGTGTGCCCGCGGGGAAGGCGACCGTTCGGC
>JACQFU010000545.1 GCA_016199905.1 Candidatus Wallbacteria bacterium | reverse complement strand
CGGCGAATGGACCGTCGGCGCCGACCTGTTCGAGTGGTTCGCCGAAGAGGGCAAGCGCGCCTACGGCCGGACCATCCCCTCCCGGCGGGGCAACAAGCGCATGCTGGTCCTGCGACAGCCTATGGGAGTCGCCAGTGTGATCACGGCGTGGAACTTCCCGGTCTACAATCCGGCCCGTGCCTGGGCGGCGGCGCTGGCGGCTGGATGCACGGTGGTGGGGCGTCCCTCGGAGTTTACCCCCCTCACCGCGATGGAGATCGCCAACATCCTGGTGGAGGCCGGCTTGCCGCCGGGAGTGCTCAACCTGGTCAACGGCGAGCCCGAGTCGATGGGGCAAGCGATGCTGGACCATCCGGCCTGCCGCAAGATCAGCTTCACCGGCAGCGTCCGGGTCGGCCGCATCTTGATGGACGGCGCCTCTCGAACCTTCACCCGGCTGTCGCTGGAGCTGGGAGGCAACGCGCCCGTCCTGATCTTTCCCGACATGGACGCCGCGGCGCTGGCCAAGACGGCGGTGACCGCGCGCTATCGCAACTGCGGACAGGTCTGCGTGGCCCCGCAGCGGTTCCTGGTCCATAGCAAGATCGCCGACCATTTCACTGAATCGCTCGTTCCACTCGTTAATCAGCTCAGAGTCGGCAGCGGCCTCGAGAAGGGAACGCAGGTCGGGCCGCTCATCAATTCCAGGCAGCGCGATCGCGTCGAACAGATGGTCCGGCAGGCGACCCGGGAGGGCGGCCGCGTGCTGGCAGGCGGCGACCGGCCTGCGGAGCGGGACAAGGGTTACTTCTTCCAGCCGACTGTCGTGGACGGCGTGCGCCCCGGGATGGGCGTTTTCACCGACGAGATCTTCGGCCCCGTGCTCCCCGTGACGCGCTTCGAGGATGCCGACGAGGCGATTCGCCTGGCCAACGACACCGCCTACGGCCTGGCCGCCTACGTCTGGACCAACGACCTGCGCACGGCGATCCGCGCCTACGAGGGGCTCGACTTCGGGATGGTCGGCGTCAACGACTGGTCGCCTCACGCGACCGAAGCGCCTTTCGGGGGCCGCAAGGCAAGCGGTCTGGGCCACGAGTCCGGGGCGGAGGGGCTCCTCGAATACTTGGAGACCAAGCTGGTCGGGATCGGCGATCTCTAGGGCTGCTTCTCTTCCCACCAACCCCGGCGGCGCAGCAAACGGAAGAACCAGAAGACCGCGGCGCCGGAGACCATTGCCAACAACCCCATTCCAAGCTGGCCGCCGCTGGCGGACAGATGCAGCCCCGCGAGCGACAGCCGCAATACGCCGACGAACGGCACGGGTATGGGAATCGTGGGCGGCGCCGCATGGGCGCTCCCCTGGCCCGCGTCGAGATCGAAGCTGAACGTGAGGGCGTAACGCGCGAAGGCGTTATCCTCCTGGAAAATCGTGCTGGCTATGGCGGCCGTCGCCAGCCCGACCGTGCAGACCGTCATCAGCGCCAGGCCCGGTTTGCCGAAGGGCACGCGGAACGGGCGCGGAGTATCGGGGCGGCTGCGGCGCAACGCCCACACGTTGGCGTAGACCAGGATATTGCACGCCATCTGGAACCAGCAGTTGACCACCAGGAGCTGGCTGAAATCGACCAGCGTCAGGGCGCTATAGGTCAGGCTGCCCCAAAGGAGCGATTGAGTCGGAGTGCCGTACACCGGATGCAAGCGCTTCAGGAAAGGCGGAAGGAATCCGTCCTCGGCCAACGCCAGGGGCACTCGCGACACCGAGAGGATCGTCACGTTGAGCAGCAGCGCGCAGCTGAACAATCCGGCCAGCGTCATCGCGTTTCCCAGCCAGGGCCCCCCTATTTGCTCGGCCACAACCGGGAAATAGGCGCGCGACCAGTCGTGCCAGCGGCCCTTTGCCGCCAGCGCCACTGCCGTCGGCACCACGTACGACAGAAGCGCCAGCGTCGCGGCGCAGAAGAGCGCGGGAGGAAACAGCTTCTGCGGGTTCTCCACCTCTTCGGCCACCGTCGAAAGCCGCTCGTATCCGGAGTAAAGGAATATGCCCAGTGCGAGCGCGCTGCCAAACCCGCTGCCCAGGTCGAGCCCGGGTGCCACGAACGGCGCGATCGGATCGTGTCTGAGCTGCATCAGCCCGAGCACCGTCATCGCCAGGAAGGGCAGCAAGAGCAGCACGCTCAGCAGGATCGCGGCATTGCCTACCACATCGATGCCTCGAACGTTCAGGTAGTGGAGAAGCCAGATCAGCGCCAAGCACGCCACCCAGTGCTCGATCCGCCCCATCCCCGGATACCACACCTGCAGATAGTCGGCGAACAGAACGGCGTAAAGGCTGTTCGTCATCACGCCGGACATCCAGGCCCACCAGCCGGCCTGAAATCCCCAGAAGTCTCCGAACGCGAACTGCGACCACTTGTACGTGCCGCCCTCCACGGGGAAGGTCGTCGTCAGCTCGGCCACGGCCAGCGACACCGGAATGCTGAACAGGAACGGGAGGAGAGCGAGGGTCGCGAGCGCTATGCCCGGGCCCGTTCCACTGATCATGTCCTCGCAGCCGAATGCGCCTCCGCAAGCGGCCCCGTAAATCATGAACGTCAACTGGAGAAACCCCGCCTTGTGGCCGGGCTTGCCGTGTTCCTGATGATGGTCGGCGGTCATCGCTCCTCAGCGTGTAGCACAGATCGCGCTCGGAGTCTGGTGCCGCGAGCCCGGTGCCGGAAAGAGTGCGTCACAGCAGCCGGGATCGACCTGCTAGAATGCCTCCTGTTTCAGCTGGAGGAGTCCATCGGATGCTCAAGGCCATCATGCGGGATTTCGGACCGTTGCGCTGCCACTTCGAGCGCGCTTCGGACGGGGCTCCCGTCTTCATGCCGCTGCACGGTCGCGGCGGAAGCTCCAGCGACATCTGCGTCCTGGGCCACTCCCTGGCTCGCAACGCTCACCTGATCGCACCGGATGGACCGCTTCCGTGGCCGCTCGAGGGTCCCGTCACCGGCCACGCCTGGTACACGCAGAACCAATCCCGCCGAACCGAGGAGCTGCTCAAATCCCGCGAGCTGCTGGGAAAGTGCATCGCCGCTGTCAAGCGCGAGCTGGGGGACACTCCCTTGGTGCTGCTCGGCTTCAGCCAGGGGGCTGTGATGACTCTCGACACGGGACTTCGCGAGCCGACTCCCGCGACTTTGCTGATCGCCCTCTCCGGATTTCTCCACGAGGACCTGGGAGGCCCCCAGAGCCCCCCTACCCTGGTCGCCCACGGAACGATGGACGACGTCATCCCGGTCTCGGCGGGGCGCAGCGCCCACGAACGCCTCAAGAAGCGCGGCGTCCACGTCACCTATCGCGAGACTCCCACCGATCATTCCATCCGCCATCCCGTGCTCGCGGCCATCAAGGGCTTCCTGCGCGAACACGACTTTCCGCCCCGGACTTCGGCATGATCGGTCCGTGCACCAACCAACCGGCAACACCCGGAGCGCATCCCGCGGACAACATGTCCGTCACTGGACCTCTCGATTTCACACTGCAGGCCTGAACCGACTCACTCGAACTGCCTGGCACACGACTTGCGGTTTTCGCCCAATCGCCGCCACTCGCGGCCACGCCCAGGAGGACGGATGTCCATCGAGCAGAACCTGAGGACCCAACCGCTCAGTCTCGTCTTGCGCAGCGACCCAGCCCAGGTCTCTCCCGGCACGCGACTCACCGAAGCCATCGCCACGATGCGCGACGCGGGCTTCGGCTGCGTTCTGGTCGCCGTGAAAAAGAAACTCGTGGGCATTTTCACCGAAAGAGACCTGTTGCACCGGGTCCTCGGTTCGGGGGCAAAGCTCTCCAGCCGCGTGGGCGAGTTCATGACGAAAGACCCGGCCACCTTGGGACCTCAAGCGTCCATCGCCGAGGCCATCGTTGCGATGGACCGCGGCGGCTACAGGCACATCCCCATCGTCGACCGGTCCGGCCGGCCGGTCGGCATCGTGTCCGTCAAGGATGTGACGGACTTCATTGTTGAGCACTACCCGGTCGAAATCTACAACCTACCGCCCGATCCCGGGAAGGTCAGCACCCGCCCCGAGGGGGGCTGAGCGCGCGCCTTCCGGTTTCGGCTCCGGTCCTGTGGAGGCAGTCTAGATGTCCAACCCAAGTACCATTCAGTCCGCCAAGAAGCACCAGCAGCTCGAAAAGGTCGCCATCCGGTTCGCAGGCGATTCCGGTGACGGCATGCAGCTGGTCGGCGGGAAGTTCACGGAGACCACTGCCATGTGCGGCAACGACTTCTCCACCTTCCCCGACTTCCCTGCCGAGATCCGCGCGCCCACCGGCTCGCTGCCGGGCGTCAGCGGATACCAGATCCACTTCAGCTCGCGCGACATCTACACGCCCGGTGACGCGCCCGACGTGCTGGTCGCAATGAATCCGGCGGCCCTCAAGGTCAACCTCAGGGACCTGCCCGAAAACGCCATCCTCCTGGTCAACCAGGACGCCTTCAACGATGCCAACCTCAAGAAGGCCGGCTACGCCTCCAACCCGCTCGAGGACGGCTCGCTCAAGCGCTTCCGCTTCTATCCGGTTCCGATCGGCCGGCTCAACGCCGAGGCGCTCGCCAAGCTGGGGCTGCCGAAAAAGGACGCCGAGCGCTGCAAGAACTTCTTCGCGCTCGGCCTCATCTACTGGATGTTCGACCGCCCGATGGAGTCGACCGTCACCTGGATCCAGGACAAGTTCAAGAAAGTAAAGGGAATCGCCGATGCCAACGAGGCGGCGCTGAAGGCGGGTTTCTTCTACGGCGAAACGACGGAGTTGATCCCGGAGCAGTACCGAATTCCACAGGCCCAGCTCGAGAAGGGCCTCTACCGGAAGATCTCCGGCAACGAGGCCGCGGCCATCGGCTTCGTCGCCGCGGCGCAGCTCGCAGGCAAACAGCTCTTCTACGGCAGCTACCCGATCACCCCGGCCAGCGACATCCTTCACGAGCTGTCGTACCACAAGAACCTGAATGTCCGGACGTTTCAGGCCGAAGACGAGATCGCCGCGATGGGCGCAACCATAGGCGCGGCCTTCGGTGGCTCGCTGGCCCTCACGGGCACCAGTGGACCCGGCGTCGCGCTCAAATCGGAGGCCATCGGCCTGGCCGTGATGACCGAACTGCCCGTCGTCATCGTCAACGTCCAGCGCGGCGGACCTTCCACCGGCCTGCCCACGAAGACCGAGCAAGCCGACCTGTTTCAGGCCATGTTCGGAAGAAACGGCGAATGCCCCGTCATCATCGTGGCGCCGGCCACACCGGGCGAGTGCTTCCACATGGCCATCGAGGCCTCTCGACTCGCCCTGAAATTCATGTCGCCGGTGATGTACCTCTCCGATGGGTTCCTTGCCAATAGCGCCGAACCCTGGCGAATGCCGAAGCTGGAGGACCTGCCCCGAATCCACGTCGAGCACCCGACCGTCGCGGACAACTTCCTGCCCTATTCGCGCGACCCCGAGACGCTTGCCCGCCCCTGGGCCCTGCCCGGCACCCCGGGCCTGGAGCACCGCATCGGCGGCCTCGAAAAGGAAGATGGCTCGGGCAACGTCAGCTACGACTCCGAGAACCACCAACACATGGTTCAGACCCGGGCGGCCAAGGTCGCAGGCGTCGCGAAGTTCATCCCGCCGGCGGCGGTTGCCGGCCCCCCCCACGGCGACCTGCTGCTGGTCGGCTGGGGCGGAACCTACGGCTCTCTGCGCGCGGCTTCCGAGGAGGCCCGACGTCTGGGCAAGTCGGTCGCCCACTTGCACCTGCGCTACATCAACCCGTTTCCGAGCAACCTCGGCGATCTGCTCACCAACTACAAACGAATCCTGGTCGCCGAGCTCAACTGCGGCCAGCTCCTGATGATGCTCCGGGCGAAGTACCTCGTCGACGCCAGGGGATTCAACAAGGTCAAGGGCAAACCCTTCCAGGTTGTCGAGGTCCTGCGGGCCATCGAGGAGGCGCTCCTATGAACGAATCCACAACGCTCACGCTCCAGCCCCCGGCCCTCACGAAGCCCGTCAGCAAGGCCGATTTCGTCAGCGGGCAGGACGTCCGCTGGTGCCCCGGCTGCGGCGACTACGCCATCCTGGCCGCGGTGCAAAAGGCACTCGCCGACATGCAGGTCCAGCGCCAGAACACGGTGTTCATCAGCGGGATCGGCTGCTCCAGCCGCTTCCCCTACTACATGAACACCTACGGGTTCCACTCGATCCACGGACGCGCCCCGACTCTGGCGACGGGACTGAAGATCGCCCGTCCGGAGCTCTCCATTTGGGTCGTCACCGGCGACGGCGACGGTCTTTCCATCGGCGGCAATCACCTGATTCATACCATCCGCCGCAACGTCGACATCAAGATCCTGCTCTTCAACAACCAGATCTACGGCCTGACGAAGGGCCAGTACTCGCCTACCTCCGAGCAAGGCAAGAAGACCAAGTCGACCCCCTTCGGCACCATCGACTATCCCATCAGCCCTCTTTGCGTAGCCCTCGGAGTCGAGGGAAGTTTCGTCGCTCGAACGACCGACACCGACTTGAAGCACATGGCGATGGTTCTCGAGCGCGCCGCCCACCACAAGGGCACTGCGTTCGTGGAGATCTACCAGAACTGCGTCATCTTCAACGACGGCGCCTTCAAGGGAATCACGGAGAAGTCGGTGCGACCGGACCACGCGCTCTTCCTGGAACACGGCAAGCCGATGACCTTCGGCAAGGACGGTTCGAAGGGCATCCGGCTCGACGGCGTTCACCCCAACATCGTGGAGGCCACCGGCAAGAGCGAGGGCCTGTGCGTGCACGACGAGAAGGCGCCCGAGCCGACGCTGGCCTACATGCTGAGCCGCATGCGCAATCCGGACTATCCTGTGCCTTTCGGCGTCTTCCGGGCCATCGAGCGGCCCACGTACGATGGAATGCTCGTCGCTCAAGAGCAGCAGGCCACGGCCAAGATGGGCGCCGGAAACTTGCAGAACCTGCTGAGAGGACCCGAGACCTGGGAGGTGAAGTGATTGACCTGTGCCAGCTGCGGCCACGACAACATTCCAGGTGAGGATGTCTGCGCCCACTGCGGCAGCGACCTTGGCGGTCTCGACCTGCCCCAGCCTTCCGGGGCCGTCGAGCACTCCTTGATGGAGGATCCGGTCGAGAAGCTGGCGCCTCCCAAGGCGCTGACCATCGACGCCGACGCCACTGTGCAGGACGCCATCCGCAGGCTGATCGAGATCAAGAAGGGCGCACTCCTGGTCACTCGCGACGGCCAGCTGGCCGGCATCTTCACCGAGCGCGACGTGCTCAAGAAGGTCGCCGGCATCCTGCCCGATCCGTCGGCCGTAAAGGTGTCGCAGCTGATGACGCCGGAGCCTTCCACGGTGAAGGCAACCGACTCCGTTGCGTTGGCTCTCAACCGGATGTACATCGGCGGCTATCGCCACCTTCCCGTGGTGGACGGGCCGGAGGGTCTGGGAATCATTTCGGTGAAGGACGTCCTGCGCTACTTCGCGACCTTCTTCGAAGGAGGCGTCCGGGCGTAAGGGGTCAGGTCGCCCGGGATTGCAGTCGCCGGCGCGCCTCCTCGACAACGACGTCTTCGGCGTGCGTCGCCACTTTGCCGCCCTGCAGCGAGGCCACGATCCGGCCTCCTCGCAGCAGCAGCCGGTTGGCCCGTGTGGCCGCAACGCGAGCCCCGGGCAGCAACACGCCCGTCAGGTTGCAAGGGTCGGCCGCGCCCAGGACCAGCCACTCGCCACCCAGGGCATGACGACTCGCCGGAGCTGCCGGCTCCATCGAGTCCCGCGCTTCGCGCAATCGCTCTACGGCACCCGGCAGCGAGTACTGCTCGCCGCCGCAACCGCTGACGAACCGCCCGCCTCTGGCCTCGCCCCGGGCCTCCAAACGGCGCAATAGCGGCAGCAGCTCGCTCCAGGCCGGAGCGGCGGGCTCCAGGCGCAGCAGGTCACGCATCAAGACTCCGTAGCGAGCCAATAGCTGTCGGGTCCAAGCCTCAAGGCGCCCGGCGGCGGCTGCAGGCACTCCCGGAAAGACTGCCCACCGGCCGCCACGCGCGACCGCGGGCGCCTGTACCGCGTGTCCGCGGCCCCGTCGCCGGCGCGCATCCTGCACGCGCGCCCGGCGCGGCGAAACGAGCGACCGGATCGCTTCGAACCCGTCGGCGGCCGCCAATCCGAGCGCAGCCAGTTCGCTGAGCGAGTCTTCCAGCTGAGCCGGCAGCATCCCCGCCGACGCCAGCAGATCCTGGTAGAAGAGTGCGCCGCGCCCCCGCAAATGCTCCAGCACTCGGCCGGCGCCGGACCGCGCGAAGGGCGAGGCGTCGAACCGGTCCGGCGCCAAAAGCCATCCCAGCTCCCGGCGCAGCACTAACGCGATCGGCACCACGCGCGTCAGCGACCCGGAGCCCGGCCCCGCATCCTCTGCCCGGCGCGGCGGATTCAGCCGCCCCCAGGCAACTGTCCCCGACAGACAAAGCTCGTCCAGCATCGCGGCTCCGTAGCCCTGCACGCGAGCCGAGAGGACGTCGGGTTCCCAGGCCCCCGCCGGCACTTCGAACCCCTGCAGCTGCTCGATCGCCGAAACGACGCCCTCGCGCCCCCGCAAGCGATGGCCGGAAGCCACGTGCTGGTGGGCCAGGAGGAAACGCAAGAAGACGTCCACCGGCACGGGCTCGATCTGCCTGCGCAATCCATCGAGAGTCAAACGATGAATCCGGGCCAGCAGCCGACGCTCGCACCACTCCGGTTCCGCTCCGGCCAACGAGGGCCGGAAGCGCCCCTTGAGCGCGAACCCCTCCCCTTCGAGCGCGTCCAGCGCGGCTGTCACGGCCGACTCGGGCAGCCCCAGCGCCCCGGCGATCTCTTCGGCCGTCTGCGGCCCCCGCACTTCCAGCCGCCCTCTCACCAGCGCAATCCAGGCATCGGAGGCGCTCGGCACGGTCTGTTCCACCGCGGCCAGCGCGTTCGCCGGCGTGGCGTCCGGGATCCCCGCGCGCACCACGGGCCACCGCTCCGCGGAGACCCATAGCGCCGGTCCAGCCCCGCGCGCTTGGGTCGCCCGTCCGGCGCGCGCCAGCTCGTCCAGCCAGTTGCGCCACGGTTCGCACTCCGCTGCGGGCAAGGCCACGGCGGTGAGCAGCGCGTCGTGGAGCTCGTCGGTATCGCGCACGAGCGGCCAAGCCTCGGCCACCACCCGGTCGATCGCGAGTGGATCCAGCCGTCCCAGGTCGCGAACGCCCTCCACCGTCAGAGTGAAATCCTGCAGGGTCTGGCTCGCTCGTTCGGCGACGAGGCGGTGATCCGGGTCTTCGTCGGGGCCGATTACGAGGACGGCCGGTTCGATCACGAGTTTGCCCACATCGAGCGGTTGAGCACGAGGAGCCGCGCCGCGCGGAAGAAGATTCTCGCCTATGTCTCAGATATTCCGCCGGACGAGCGGTTGCCGGGCCGCTCCTTTCCCGCGCTGCGGCT
>JACQFU010000544.1 GCA_016199905.1 Candidatus Wallbacteria bacterium | reverse complement strand
GGGCCTGGCCTTGCAAGTGCGGCAAACGGTGCGCGTCGACGCGACACTCGAAGTCGGTGCGGCCACCGAATCGGTCACCGTAAATGAAGCCGCTCCGCTGCTCAAAACCGAAAGCGGCGAGCTGACGATTCGCGCGCCCTGCGCCGGAGAAGTGCTCGCGGGCAACCCTGCCCTGCGGCGCGAGCCTCGCCTGCTGCTACGCTCGCCTTACGAGGAAGGATGGCTGGCGGAACTGGCCGTCGAACCGTCAGCCGACGGCACGCCTCCGGCAGGGTTCTTCGCCGCAGCCGAGGCGCGCGCTCGCGTGAAGCTTGACCTGCAGCGCTTCCGGCGTCAGGTCGCCCTGCGACTGCTGGCGCAAGAGGCCGCCGTTGGCCCAACGCTCAGCGACGGCGGCGAACGGCTCACCAGTTTGGCTCGGATGCTGGGGGCAAGAGAATACGTGGATATTGTCCAGGAGCTGCTTTCGTGACTGCGGATACGACATTGTCGGGGCACCTATCGGTGTGCGGTTTCCGGCGGCCGGATGCTATACTGATGTCCTGCGAGGGGACCTCTCGCAGGCGCCGGAGGAGGCGATGAGCGCGGGGGGCGGGGAAGCGCACTTGCTGCACGCGCAAGCCCGGGAGAAAGGCGTATGGACGAGATCAGCATTCTGATCGTCGACGACGAGTTCTCCGTACGAGACTCGCTGGTTCAGTGGTTCCGTAAGGACGGCCACAAAGTCGAAGCGGCCGAGAACGCGGTCGAAGCGTTGAATCGCTTGCAAGAGCGGCGCTTCGATGTCGTGTTCCTCGACATCAAGATGCCGGGGATGGACGGGATGGAAGTCCAGGAACGCATCCACCAGATCGACCCCGGCATCTCCGTCATCATGATCACGGCCTTCGCTTCGGTGGAGACCGCCGTGCGCGCGATGAAGCAAGGGGCCTTCGACTACGTCACCAAGCCGATCGACCCCGACGAGCTGAGCCACCTGGTGCGCCGCGCCGTCGAGCAGCAGCGGTTGCGCCGGGAGAACGAGAAACTGCGTGCGACGATCGACGAGCTGAGCACCGTCGACGTCATCGTCGGCGAAGGCCCGGGCATGCAGAAGGTGTTCGAGTTGATCCAGCTCGTGGCCCGCACCGACGCCACCGTGCTCGTGCGCGGGGAGAGCGGCACGGGCAAGGAGCTGGTCGCGCGCGCCATCCACACCAACAGCCCGCGCCGCTACTTCCCGATCGTTCCGGTCAACTGCGGGGCGCTGCCCGAAACCCTGCTCGAGAGCGAGTTGTTCGGCCACGAGAAGGGCGCGTTCACAGGCGCACAGTACCGCCGAAAAGGGAAGCTCGAAATGGCCGACGGCGGCACGCTTTTCCTCGACGAAATCGGCACCATCAGCCTGAAGATGCAGGTCGACCTGCTGCGTGTGCTGGAGAGCAAGGAGTTCACGCGCCTGGGAGGAAGCAAGCCCATCAAGGTCGACTTCCGCGTCATCTGCGCCACCAACCAGGATCTGGAGCAGTCCGTAAAAGAGGGCAGCTTCCGGGAGGACCTCTACTACCGCATCAATGTCTTCAGCCTCGACATCCCGCCGTTGCGCGAGCGCCGGGCAGACATTCCGCCCCTGGCCCGCCACTTCATGGACAAGCTGGCCCAGCAGATGGACAAGCGGATCACGGAGATCAGCCCGGGCGCGATGGAGAAGCTCGTCGCCCACAACTGGCCGGGAAACGTGCGCGAGCTGGCCAACGCCATCGAGCGCGCGATGGTCGTCGGAAAGCCGCCACGCATCCAGCCGCAGGACCTGCCGTTCCTGGCGCCGGAATCGGGGCTGGAGCCGGGCGCGGCGCTCGCCGATGTCGAGAGACACCACATCGCCTCGGTGCTGGAGCGGACCGGCTGGAACATCAAGCGCGCTTCCGAGTGGCTGAAGATCGATCGGGCGACGCTCTACAACAAGATCGCGAAGTACCACTTGCGGGACGCCCGCGGCGGGCAATGACTCGCCCGGGGCCTGCCCGTCTCTTCTTTGGCCCATGCCGCTTCATGTCATTCCGATCTATCTCGCCGGCCACGAGCTGCTCTTGCCGGATCTGCGATGCCAGCTCGAGGAGACCTTCGGCCTGCCCACCACTATCGCAACGCCCCGCTTCGATCCGGAGGTCGCTCTGGAACCCGCTCGAGCCCAGTACAACTCGCGCACCCTGCTGAGTCGCTTGCTCGACGAGGTACCCGGGCCTCGCGACCGGGTCCTGGGCGTCTGCGGAGTCGACCTCTTCATCCCCGTGCTCACCTTCGTCTTCGGCGAGGCGCAGCTCGACGGGCGCGCGGCCGCCGTGTCGCTCTATCGGCTGAAGAGCGAGATGTACGGCCTTCCCGCTTCCCCCGCGCTGCTGGCCGAACGGCTTCGGAAAGAGGCCGTCCACGAGCTGGGTCACACTTACGGGTTGGTGCACTGCGTCGATCCCGCGTGCGTCATGCATAGCTCCACCTACGTCGAGGAGATCGATCTCAAATCCCCGCGCTTCTGCCCGCGCTGCGCGGCCGCCGTCGGAAGCGGCCACGGCAGCGGAAAGAGAGCCGTGGCCCGTGGCTGAGCCTGTCGTTCGGCCCGCCAGGAACGGAGTAGGCGTCTTCTTTCACTCGGTGACGTTCCGGCTGCTGCTCTATCTCTTGCCCGTCATCGGAGTCGTCACCGTGGCATTCTCGCTCGTCAACTTCCAGACAACGCGGCAGCAGTTGACGCAACTGGCCGAGAACAGCGCCTTGCGCACCAGCGAGCTGATCAAGCGGGCCACGCACTACGGCATGCTGCTCAACCGCAAAGACGACGTCCACCACACGATCCGGCAGCTATCCAGGAGTCCTGGCGTCGCCGGCATACGCGTCTACGACAAGCAGGGGACGATCATCTTCTCGGCCAACGGCGCCGAGATCGGCCGAAAGGTCGGCCAGCAAGCCGAGGCGTGCATCGACTGTCACGCCTCGGGTCTGGCCGCGCCGGTCGAAGAGCCCAGAAGCCGTTTCCGGCAATTCCGCAGCCCCGACGGCGAGCGGATCCTGGGGCTCATCAACCCGATCCGCAACGAACCGAGCTGCTCCAACGCGGCCTGCCACGCGCACCGGTCCGACCAGCGGGTCCTGGGAGTCCTCGACGTGCAGATGTCGATGACCTTCATGGAGCACGCGATCGTCTCGACCCGTTCTCAGCTTGCCTGGGCCACGCTCGCGATGCTGCTCATCGTCACGCTGGGCACGATCGTCTTCATCCACCGGGTCGTTCGCCGGCCGGTGAACCGGATCTGCGAGGGCACGCAGCGCGTCGCCGCGGGTGACTTCGGCACGCGCATCGAGGTGGAGACCGACGACGAGATCGGGCACCTGGCCGCAGCCTTCAACCGTATGACCGGCGACTTGCAAGTCGCGCGCACCGAGTTGACGGCGTGGTCCGGCGAGCTGGAGAAACGGGTGGCCGAGAAGACCGAGGAGCTGGGCCGCGTCCAGCGCCAGGTGGCCCACGTCGAGAAGATGACGTCCCTCGGCAAGCTCGCCGCCTCCGTCGCCCACGAGCTGAACAATCCGCTCGCCGGTATCCTCAACTACGCCAAGCTGATCGAACGGCAGCTGGGCGAGGAGCCGATCGCGGAGAGCTCGCGCGCGGAGCTGGGGCGATATCTGGAGGCGGTGCAGAAGGAATCGTTGCGGTGCGGCAGCATCGTTCGAAACTTGCTTTCCTTCGCGCGTCAGGGGGGCGTAGAGCCTGCTCCGGCGCACCTGAACGAGATCGTCCGGCGCAGCCTGATGCTGATCGAGCATCACCTGAAGCTCAACGAGATCCGGCTCGAGACCGAGCCGATCGAGGGCGACGACGAGCTGGTCTGCGACGCCGGTCAGGTCCAGCAAGCGCTGGTTGCCCTGATGATCAACGCCATCGAGGCGATGAGCGACGCTCGGGGCGGAACTCTGAGTGTGCGGCTGCGCCGCGCCGGCGAACCATTCGAAGTGCTCATCGGCGACACCGGCGTCGGCATCCCCATGGAAATCCGCGCGCACATCTTCGAACCGTTCTTCTCCACCAAGGGAAAGGAGGGCGGCGTCGGTTTGGGGCTGGCCGTGGTCTACGGGATTACCCGCAATCACGGGTACACGATCGAACTGGATTCGGAGCCCGGTGTCGGTACGACGTTCCGCCTGCTCCTGGGTCGCCTCCCGAAGCCGCCGCCGAATGGGGTGCCCGGCCAGTTGCCGGAGTGAAACGGCGCATCCGGTGCGTCACTGCGGTATCATTGCCGGGCGATGAAGGTCCTCGACAGCCATGACAGGCCGATGCGCAGCTTGCGCCTCTCGGTCACGGACCGGTGCAACCTGCGGTGCCAATACTGTATGCCAGAGGAGAACTACGTCTGGTTGCCGCGAGCCGACATCCTGCACTTCGAGGAGATCTCGACGCTGGTCGATGTCTTCGCAGGTCTGGGCGTCGACAAGGTCCGGCTGACCGGCGGAGAGCCTCTGGCGCGGCGCGAGTTGCCCAAGCTGGTGGAGATGCTGGCGCGCAAGCCGGCGCTCGCGGACCTGGCGCTGACCACCAACGGAATCTTGCTGGCAGCTCAGGCGGGCGACTTGAAGCGGGCGGGCCTGGGGCGGCTGACGGTCAGCCTGGACACGCTCGATCCGGCGCGGTTCCGAGACCTTTCGAAGCGCGACGTTCACAGCCAGGTGCTGGAGGGCATCGACGCCGCGCTGGCCGTCGGGTTTCAGGGGCTGAAGATCGACACCGTCGTGATGCAGGGCGTCAACGACGACGAGCTGATTGCCCTGGTCGAGTTCGCGAGGAGCAAACGGGCGGAGGTCCGGTTCATCGAATACATGGATGTGGGAGGGGCGACGGGCTGGTCGATGGAGCGGGTGGTCACTCGCGTCGAGATGTTGCAGCGCCTGGCCCGGCATTACGGGAAGCTGGAGCCCGTGGAGGAGCAATCCTCGGCGCCGGCGGCGCGGTACCGCCTTCCGGACGGCGCGACGTTCGGCATCATCAGCTCCACGACGCAGCCCTTCTGTTCGACTTGCGACCGCAGCCGCGTCACGGCCGACGGGGTCTACTACCTCTGCCTGTACGCGCGTCAGGGCTTCGATTTGCGCGGGCTGCTGCGCAGTGGGGCGTCCGCGACGGAGATCGCCGAGACGATTGCGTCACTTTGGCGAGCCCGCGCGGACCGTGGCGCCGAGCAGCGTCTGGAGCTGCGCCAGCGTTCGGCCCTGGCGCGCCCGGGCGAGTTGCGACAGGACCCGCACGTGGAGATGCACACCCGCGGGGGGTAGCGTCGCGCGAGGGGAGGGGGGGAGGGGAGGGGAATACAACGGGTAACCGGTAACAGGTAACAGGTAACCGATAACCGGCAATTCGCTGCCGGTTATCGGTTATCGGTTGCCTGTTGCCTGTTCGGCTTTCTCGTCCGACGAGTACAATGGCTGCCGCACGCGCAGCTAGTGCACTTTGTAGGGGCTGCCGTGGATGACGGTGCCGCCGTACCTGGAGACCGAGTCGAGGATGCTGTCGAGGCGCCGATCTCCGCCGAAGGGTGACTGGGCCTTGCGGAAGTCGAAGCTCTGGACGCAGGCATTGGGCTTGTCGTGCTGCATGCAGGGGGCGGGGATCAGCTGTCCGGGGCCGGCCATGTAGCGCGTCTCGCGCAGCTTCGCGCGAGCTTCGTTGCGATCGTTGTCGCGCACGTAGTCGATGAGCGGGTCCTTGGCGTGGCCCTTGCGGATGCGGAAGTCCTCGAGCGGATGTTGCTTGGCCCGCTCCTTCTTCTTGATCTCCATCATCGTGTAGTCGTAGAGGTGCGAGAACTCGTGCATCAGCTTCTGGCGGAAGCCGGCGAGGTCCTTGGTGACGCTGACGTGGCAGAAGATCTCGCCCCACAGGTAGTAGACGGGATCGTCGGCATCCTCCGTCCAGATGTGGACCTTCACGTTCTCGGTGCCGTGGAGCAGGTCGAGTGCGCCCAGGTCCGTGTTGTCGTTCTGAGTGGCGAACTGGGCCGCCACGTCCTTGACCATCAGTTCGAGCTGCCGGCGGGTCTCGGCGTTGGTTTTGGTGCCGGGCCAGTAGAGGACGGCGATCTCCGCGCGGCCTTGGAAGGGTGCGAGGAACGCCAGCAGTGCCGCAATCGCCGCAAGTCTCATTCAATGTCTCCCGGTACGTTCAGCCCGTGCTCACGGGCGAAGCGCAACGTCTTGTCGTGGGCCCTCTTCTCGGCCTGGTACTTGATCTCCTGGATGGTGCGCATGTGCTCGCCGGCGCGCTTCTCGGCAACGCGGGCATCGCCCGACTCGGCGCTGAGCAGGTAGTCCATCGTCATCTCCGCCAGCGCGAGAAAGTCGTAAGCGTGCGTCATCTCGTGGACCAGCGTCAGGCGCAAGCCGTCGGCCGGATCGAGCTTGGCGGCGTTGATGAAGACAGCCCCCGTCAGGTGCAGCCCCCGCTCCTGGTTGGGGCCGAAGTCTCGCACTTGGATCAGGACCGTGCGCTCGTGCGCCCGGATATCCAGCTTTCCGAGGTCGGCGTACGGCTCCGTCTGAAACAGCCGGGCCGCCTCGTCGACCGCCTTCTCCACCCGCCGCCGCAGCTCCGGCGAGACTGAATCGCTCGTGTGACTCCAGTCGAGGTCGATCTTGGCCTGGGCCGTCGCGGGGCCCAGTAGCGCGAGCGCGAAGAGGATGGCGGCCAGTCGGTTCGGCATTCTCGATACTCGTTCGCATGGCCGGTACGCGAGCGCGTGCACGGCCGAGCGATCATGACAAGCATCGGCCGCGCCGGGCCGGGACATTAGGCCCGATGCCGCTTCCGGCGGACTCTCCCCCCGCTACTTCCCCGGCGGATACAGAAACGGCAGAATGCGATCCGAACGCAGGCCCCAGTCTGCCTCGTTATGGCCGGCGAACTGGACTTCTTCGTAGTGCAGCGCCGCTGCAGGCGGCAGGCCTAGGTTCTCCAAGTCCTGCTTCACGCGGCGCACGACGTGCAAGTAGAAGTCCTGGAAGATATCGGCCGCGGCCACGATCTCGTTGGTGCCGACGTCCATCCACATCCTCAGACCGGAGCGCACGCGCCGGGTCAGCAGGAACTGGCGGATGGTCCACTGGCCCCAGAAGAAAGCCGGGCTCACGACGGCGGCGCGGCTGAAGATGGACGGCTCCTGAAGCGCGGCCCAGAAGCTGAAGAGCCCGCCCAGGCTGGAGCCGAGGATGCCGTTGGTGGCGGCGTCCGCGCGCGCGGGATAGTTCTTCTCCAGGTGCGGGAGGAACTCGTCGCGGAAGGCGGTGTAGGTCTTGCGCGCCAGGCCGCCGATGCGGTGGTACTGGTCGCGCCAGGGCGTGTATTCGCTGGCTCGGCGCCGCGAATTGGCGACGGCCGCGAGAATGACGGGCTGCATCTTTCCGGCGAGGATCAGATTGT
>JACQFU010000039.1 GCA_016199905.1 Candidatus Wallbacteria bacterium | reverse complement strand
TGGCCAGGGCCTCCTGCATCGCGACCTGGGTGGCCAGGTGATAGTTGCTGCGGCTGTTTGTGATTCCGCGTCCCACGACGGCTCCGAACCCGTCCAGCAGGACCGCCTTTGTCGTGGTAGAGCCGAGATCGATGCCGGCGACGAGGGTCACGGGCGGGCCTCCTCGCGGGATGCGCCGTGGCGGCGCTTCTGATCGACCATCTGGAAGTAGGACTCCAGGCGATTCTTGATGTTGGCGGCCGAGAAGTATCTGGGGTCGACCAGGTCGCTTTCGATGAAGCCGCCGGCAAGACCGGTGCGCCGCTCCAGCTCGCGCAGTATCAAGAGCTGGCCGGCCGAGAAGCTGTTGCAGCTCTTCACGGAGTTGATGAGGAAGCCGTCGGCGCCGTAATCGCGCACGTAGCGCTCCAACAGACCGATCCTGGCGGGAAGGCTGAGGTTGGTGTAACAACCGAGACAGTAGTCGGCCAGGCTCTCCAAGGGACGACCGGGATCGTGGCGAAAGCCGGTGTCGTAGAGCCCGCCGACCTTCGAGTAGGTCGAGGCGACCACGACAGCCCCCTCGTCGGAGAACATCTTCCAGAACTCCCGGAAGCTCGTCCAGTTGGGCGGCCCCTCCACGATCAGCCGGTAGCGCTCCTTGGCGACAGCCCCCTCGGGCGTGATGGGACCTTCCCTCCGCGCGGCCCGGGCCTCCACTTCGGAGCGCAGGCATCGGTAATAGGCCAGGCCGTCCTCGGTGCCGCGGAAGGCGCTGAAAATGGGACCCAAGTAGTAGACGCCTCCGAAGTAGGCATCGATGGGCGAGGGGCGGGAACGGGCCGACTCGAGCACGGCCACCAGATCCTCCTCGGCGGCCGCGGAGAGCGCCAGCCGATGAGCGAGCGCATCCTCGTCGTAGGGGCGGCCCGTCAGCCGCTCCAGCGCCGGGATGACCTGCTCCTTGAGCTGCCGCACGACGTAGGCGCGCATGTCGGAGGTGATGACGCCGTCGGACTGATAGGGCACGTGGAGCATCGCCACGGGGCAGCCATACTCCTCGCGAAGCAGCTCGAACCACTTCAGGAACGTGAAGCAGCCCGTGTACGAGAGCAGCAGCAGGTCCGGGGGCGGGATGGGATTGCCGGTGGGGCCGACGTTGCCCTTGCGCATCATGCCGAGGTCGCACTTGACGTAGGTGCAGACGTCTTCGGAGTGGCCGGCCTTCTCCGCCTCGGCGATGAAGTCGCCCGAGAGGCGGCGCATGCCCGACTGCAGCGCGTTGATCTCGGGCAGGTTCGGGACGACGCCGAAGGAGAGCAGCAGCTCGGTCAGGTTCCCGGGAACGAAGGTGTAGACGACTTTTTCGCCGGAGACGGGCGCCGCGGCCAGCCGGGCGAAGTGGGCCGCGAGCATCTCCTTCTGGCGGACCATGCTCTCGTCCTTCTGGACAGCGGGCCTGGCATCCGTCGGAGTCGAGTGAGCGATTGAGGCCTGGGGGTCGGTCATTGGAAGTCCTCTCCTAGGCGCTGGCCTCGGGTCCCCAGAGGCGGATGGTGTCGGCGAAGGTGCCGGCTTGCTCCCGGATGACCTGGAACTGGCCGAGGTTCTCGGAATACTTGAAGGCCGTGTGGGGGATGCCGTCGCGGTCGAGGGCCGCCACCAGCATGGGCTGCTCGAGCAGGGCCGGATCGCAGAAGCTGGGGGCGCAGAAGACGACGCCCTCGGCTTGGCGGGCGCGGACGGTGTCGATCAGCCACTGGCCCTTCCTTCGGGCGGGGTCGTATCGGGAGGCGGTGCAGACGCCACGCTCGACGTAGGCCCGGGCAAGCGCCGAGAAGGGATCGGCCCCGTTGGCGCCGACAGGTCCGTCGATGGCGCGAGTGCCGAGCAGGAAGTCGTCGGCGACGATGTAGCAGCCGGCGCGCTCCAAGGTGCGAAGCAACTCCAGCGGAGGCTGCTCGCAGAAGGCGCCGGTGACGACCACGCGGCTCTGGTCGAGCGGCGGTCGTTCGGAGGCGCGCGCGGCCCGGAGGTAATCGCGGACGAGCTGCGTGTGCTCGTCGACGGGCAGGAGGTTGGCTGCGCGCATGATCAGGTAGGCCTCGTGAGCCGGGGCCTTTGCGGGCTCCTTGGAGCGGAAGAGGTCCAGCTCGCGAACGGCGGCCCCGTTTTCGTCGTAGAGCGCAATGCTGTGACGCAGCGCGTCGTCCGCCACGGGGTGACCGGAGAGAGCGCCCAGCTCGGCGGCCAGGCGGCGCAACTCGCGTTCGTAGAAGTCGGCGCTCAGGCGCAGGTCTCCGCTTTGCGGCAGATCGACGTAGAAGGCGTAGCGGCCCGCGAAGAGCAGCTGCCACATCCCCGAAAGATTTCTGATGACGTCGCAGATGGCGGGGAACAGCATCCCGTCGAGCGCGTCGAGACGGCCGGAGAGTCCCAGCTCCAGGGTGCTGCGGGGGATCTGGCAGATATAGGACTGGAAGTAGGCGTCGCCGCGAATGATCTCCACTTGGTCTCCGCCGCCCATCACGCCGACGGGCAGCATCCCCGCGGCATGGACGATCTCGCGAGGGACGTAGACCGGCATGTGGCCGATGGCCTTGCGGCCTGGCGCGCGCGCTTTCCACTCCTGTACGGCAGACAACTCCAGGTCCCTGTAGAGCGTTTCAGCGCGGGCGACCAGTTCCTCCCGAGTGGGCATGGGCACCAGTTCCTCCAGCCGGATGAGCAGGTCGGGGGCCTCCGTCGGGCGATTGACTCGGCCCTCCCCCATCGTATATACTACCGAGTCAGAATTTGACTTGCAAGTCAAATTTTGACTCACCAGCCATGACTGCCGCCCGCAGAACGCCGACTCCGGTCCGGTCCGCCCGCCCCTCGCGCGGTCTTCGCCGGGTGACGCCGCCGGCCGCCAACGCCGCCGCGCCCGTGCCGCGCCGCGTTCGCCGTTCGGAGGTTCGCCGCGCCGACATCCTCCACGCGGCAGCGCGCGCCTTTCGCGAGCACGGCTACCACGAGACCAGCCTCGACCAGATTGCCGAGGAGCTGCTGCTCTCCAAGGGCAGCGTGTACTACTACTTCCCGAGCAAGGAAGAGATCCTCTTCGCCCTCCACGACCACTCGCTCGACCACGCCCAGAAGCTGCTCGACGAGATTCGGCGCGCGGAGTCCTCGCCGGTTCGCCAGCTCTCGCGTGTCATCGAAGGCCACCTCGAGATCATCTTCGACGAGTTGCAGGCATCGGGAATCGTGCTCGACTTCAGCGCGCTCGGCGACGAGCGGCGGCGGCAGGTCGTGGCAAAGCGGGACCGTTTCGAGCGCGGCCTGAGGCAGATTGTGGCCGACGGGGTGCGCGCCGGCGAGTTCGTGACGTGCGACCCGACGGTGGTCGCGTTCGCCATTCTGGGCTCGATCAACTGGGTGGCGCGCTGGTTCTCTCCGGGCGGCCGGCTGACGCCGAAGGCAGTGGCGGCCCAGTTCTCGGACTACCTGGTGCGCGGGCTGGTCTGCGAGAGGCGCGGAGCGTTTTGCCCGCTGGGATACAAAGGCAACAAGCAATGCTGAAGCGCCTGCGGCCACCGGGGCCGGCCGGCGCCGGAAGGAAGGCCTCCTGAGATGAGCCGTAACGCCGTGAGTTTCCGCATGGTGGCGCCCGAGAAACCGCTCGAGCGCCAGGAGTGGACCGCGCCCTCGCCCGGGCCCGGGGAAGTCCTGGTGGAGGTCGCCGGCTGCGGCGTCTGCCACACGGATATCTCCTTTCACTCGGGCAAGGTGCGCACGAACCATCCGCTGCCGCTGACGCTGGGCCACGAGGTGAGCGGCACGGTCGTCGAGGCCGGCTCGGGTTTCGAGAAGCTCCTGGGCTCCGCGGTGATCGTGCCTGCCGTGCTCCCGTGCGGAGAGTGCGCGCTGTGCCGCAGCGGGCGAGCCAACGCGTGCCGGGCCCAGAAGATGCCGGGCAACGACATCGACGGCGG
>JACQFU010000543.1 GCA_016199905.1 Candidatus Wallbacteria bacterium | reverse complement strand
CTCATGGCCGCTCGGCAACCCTCGCCGTCCAGTCGGCCTGCGACACGAGCGGTGAGCGGTCCCGGGATCTCAGCTCGATCGGAACAGTCGGCGCAGCCACTCGACAACTCGCTGGAGCGGATCGGTCTTCGACGAGGCGGCAGGCGCAGGTGCGCCGGCTGATTTCACTTTCGCACCCGGTCCTTGGGGCTTTTCCTTCTGGGCGAGGATAGCTTGGGCCTCGGGGTCGCCCTCGGCCCCCTGGAATGCGAGCGCCTCGGCGATGAGGCGCTTTCTCGAACCGACGCGCTCCCGAGCATGCAAGGCGACCAGAGCCGAGACGGCTCCGGGTTCCTTGTGGCGGCAGAGGTAGCGGAGCGCCGCCTCTCTCATCTCCGACGCTTTGTGCTTCAGGATCGGGAGGATCTGGGGGCCCAGTCCCGGACCGCAAGCTTCGAGGAGCGCCTTCAGTCCCAGCCCGTGCCTGAAGTCGGGGTCCTTCTCGCAACGCTGCAGCATGAGGATAGCCAGCGCTCTCACTCGCGACTCCTCCGCGCCTCGGAGAGCGTCCTGGAAGCTCGACATCGCCTCGCGGAAACGGCCGGGCTGCTGGACGGCTACAGACAGGGCAAACATCCGAGCAAAAAGCTCCTTTAGCTCTTTCGGAACTCCATCCGTCGGCACCTCGAGCGAATCGAGGTCCTTGTACCAAGCGGGGAGCAGCTTGTCGCCGGTCTGACGCTGGACTGCCTCGGCCAGTTCCTTGGCCTTCGCCTCCAGGGTCCTGTTGCCGGAGTCGAGCAGGTCCTCCGGCAGATCCTTCAGATACAGCCAGGCCCCACCGCAGCTGCGGACGAGCTCCCCTCTCGAGCCAATCTGCCTGACGATCTCGTCGACGTATCCGGAGAAGTGCGAGGCGTGCGGCGCCATGTCGGTGTCGAGAATGCAGTGGTAACGAAAGAACTCGGCGTAGACCTTGGCGCGCTCCTCCGACTGACGGCTCGCATACGCCTCGTAGGCAGCCCGGAACTGTTGGAGGATTGCCGGATTAAACGTGCGATTGGAGAAATCCAGGGCCATGAGATCCTCCCTTCTTCAGGCTCGTCGGGAACGCTTGAATCATGGCTTATTTTTCTCCCGGCTCCAACCCCAATGTCCTTGGGAAGAGGTGCCGAATCCGACGGCCCCGGCCTACCGCTCCGCGTCCAGATCGTCGGCGTAGCGGGCGTGGTGCTCGGCTTCGTCGAGCGCCGTCTCCACGTCGAGCAGTTTCTTGCGTTCGACGAACGCCTCGGAGGCAAGCCGCGAAACGTCTTCGATGTTCTCGACGAGTCGAAGTATCCGCTGGAGGTATTGACGCAAGTAGCGCGCAGCGCGGGCCTGCCGCTCGTGCGCGAAATGCATCCCCTCCAGCACCTTCACGGCCGTCAACGCCGCGCGGGCAGGTTCGCGAATCCCGGGCGAAAGCGTGGCCGCGGCGTGCTGCAGCAGGTTCAACCGCTCGCCATCGCTGACGCGCCGGTACGTGCGAGTGCGCTCCAGCAAACGCGCGATGCGCGCCACCAACGAGCCCGTGTCGGTCTGCTTGCCCACGTAGTCGTCGGCGCCCGTGCGCAGACCCGCCATCACGGAGGGCACTTCCGTCTTCGAAGAAAGAATGATGATCGGGATGTCGTGCGTCTGGGTCCCGTCGCGCACGGCCGCGCAAACGTGGAAACCGTCCACTCCCGGAAGCTGCACATCCAGCAGGATCAGGTCCGGCCGGTGCGCCCCAAGCGCCACCAACCCCTCCTCTCCGGAGCCGGCCACCTCGACGGTGTACCCCGCCTTCTCCAGGAGCTTGCGATAGAAGCGCGACTGGAACTCGCTGTCCTCCACGATCAGGATGTGGGCCGAGGAGGTTGCCGGGCTAGCGTCCATCCCCGCCTCCTCCCCCAGCTGGCTCCTGCGCTTCCCGAGCCATCCGCTCGGCCTCGGCCAGAGCCTTTTCGATGTCCACCATCTGCTCCCGGGCCACGAAGTTCTCGCTGGCGATCTTCGAGACCTGCTCCACGTTCTTCAGCAGGCGCACCATCTTCGCCAGGTGATGATCCAGCTCGTCGACGGCCGGCTGGAAACCGGCATCGTCCGGAGCGTCCGCCTTCAGGACCTCCAGGCTCAGGAACACCACCTGCAGCGGGTTCTTGATGCCGTGCGAAAGCGTGTCGGAGGCCTTCCTCAGCAGGCTCAGCCGGTCCTGCGCCGACAGTCGCTTGAACTCGCGAGTCCTGTCGAGCAGCCGGCGGATGCGCGCCAGAAGAGTGCGCATGTCCTCCGACTTTCCAACGTAGTCGTCGGCCCCGACCGTCAGGCCCTCCAGCACCAAAGGGACCTCGGTTCGCGTCGTGAGCATGATGACCGGCAGATCGAACGTCGCCGGATCGTCCCGGATGGCGCGGCAGACGTGAAACCCGTCCATTCCGGGAAGTTGCACGTCGAGCAACGCCAGGTTCGGCCGGCGAGCGCGGATGGCCTCCAGACCGGCCTCGCCCGTCTCGCAAACCTCGACGGCGTACCCGTTCTCCACGAGCAAGTCCTCGATCATGGCAGCCTGGCTGGGGCTGTCCTCCACCAGGACGATCTTCTCAGGGCTTTCTGGCGTCTGCTCCATCCATCCTCGAGTTCCAGGCGTCATGTTCGCACACGCCTCGCGACCCCGACAACGATCGCACGAATCCTTCACAAAAAGTTGCCGGATTTGAAACCTCGCGCGCATGCGTCGCGTAGTAGGACCTGGACGGGGACCCAGTAGTCAGAGTGGCAGAGGCCACCAGCGGAAGTCCCCGCCACGGACCCTCTGAGGAGAGAGTATGAAGAAGATCATCCTGGCTTGTTTCGTGTTGTTCGCCGGTTTGGCGGCTGGCCTCCTGGCCGCCCCGAGCGCAGCCGAGGTCGCCGCCGCTTACGCCCCGGTGATCCGCCACCAGGTCGCCAATGACAGGGACTACCTGGCAGCCTTCGACTTCGACAACAACTGGAACGGCTACGACAACTGGCAGCACCAGGAGTGGGGTTACCCGCTCAAGGCAGTCGTCTACTACAGCGTGCTCGAGAGCCAGAGCCACTGGTTCGTCACCTACCTGACCTTCCACCCGCGCAAGTGGGCCCTCATCAACACGGGCGCCTGGAGCCAGGAAAACGACCTCGAAGGCGTGCAGGTGCTGGTCGCCAAGGACGGCAGCGCCACCGGCAAGCCGCTGGTCGTCGAGGTCTGGAACGGTAGCGGGTTCGACGCCTACCAGGCCGACGTGAGCGCCAAGCTGCGCGAGGGCAAGTGGGCCGGCGCCGCCGCCTTCCAGGGAACGCACCCCGTCCTGACGATCGGCTCCAAGAGCCACGAGATGCGCGTCGCCAGCCCCAGGAGCGCCCCCGCCAAGGGTGAGGTCGTCTACAGCTTCACCGGCAGGGCCGAGGAGCCCAAGAAGGGCGCCGCCGCCTGCGGGTACGCCCTGGCGGCCGTCGCCTCCACGTTCTGGTCGCACAGGGCCGAGACCGGCGCCGGACGCGCCTTCGCCGGCACGGTCGACACGGCCAACGGCCCCGCCGGTGCCGCCCTGGGTGGCGACGACTACAAGCGGGACGCGGCCTCGATGCCGTGGACCTGGGCCGACGCCAAGGCCTCCCGAACGGCCGCCGGCGACTGGTTCTTCGACCCGGGCCACACCTTCGCTCAGCGCTACGAGACAACTACTGCGATCAGCAAGGCCTACGTCGCCAATCCCTACGCCGCCCCGCAGTCCGCCGGCCTGCTGCTCGCCACGCGCGCCGCCAACTTCGAGGCCCTCTACGGCGCGGAGTGAGGCGGCTCGTCGCAGCGCTGGCGTCTGCTGCTTTCAAGTGGACCTGGGAGGCAACCTCTTCGTGGGCCTGCCGCCGGCCAGCCAGGACTCCTGGAGAATAGGAGTCAAAGACCCCATCGACTCCACAAAACTGATGGGGGTGTTGCGGTTGCGCGAAGAGGCCGTGGCGACCTCGGGAGGCTACGAGAGGTTCGTGGAGATAGGGGGCAGGCGCTACGGCCATGTCCTCGATCCCAGAACGGGCCGGCCGGCCGAGGGATTGCTCTCGGCGACGGTTGTCGCGCCGACGGCCACCGCGGCCGACGCGCTCTCGACCGTGTGCTACGTGTTGGGTCCGGACGGGAGCCGCTCGCTGCTGGCGCGCGAGCATGCCGGAAGCGTCAAAACGGCTTCGATCGAGTCGCAGTTCGTCGCCAGCGCCGCTTGAAGTACCTGGGCCGCGGCACCGGATTCGGCGAGGACGTCGGTTGCGAGCAAACCGCAGGTCGTGCCTGGCAACAGCGGAGACCGAGGCCTTCGGCGCCGTTCGAGCATCTCGCGCAACCCTCGCGACGGTTGCAGACGG
>JACQFU010000542.1 GCA_016199905.1 Candidatus Wallbacteria bacterium | reverse complement strand
TTCATGTCGAAGGACGAGGAGAGCGCCGCATGGTGAGCGCGCTTTGCATCCGGCTCGAGGACACCGAATCGGCTGAGAGGTTGGAGGTGGCGGTCAAATGGGAATGATGCCCATGCTGCTCGGCATCGGGGCGGTCGTGATGATCGCCGCGGTGTTCTTCTTCGGCAAAGACGAAGACCAGGAAGTCAAGGACCGCATGGCGCAATTCGCGTCCCTGGAGGGAGGCGAGGGCGGCCCTGCGGCCGAGGGCAGCGAGGCCAAGGCCGAGGACAAGAGCCAGGCCGTGATGAAGAAGCTGGGCGCGATCGCCAAGCCCTTCACGCCGGATGCGTTGAATGAACGGTTCGGCAAGATGATCGAGAAGGCCGCCGTGAAATGGCGGCCCAACGAGTTTGCTGCGCTGGTCTACATCGCCTTCAGCCTCTCGGGCTTCATCGGATATCTCTACGGCGGCGGTCTGTTCGCAGTCCTTTTCGCGCCCATCGGCGGGGCACTTCCGTTCATCTGGCTGAAGTTCTGTTTCATGCGCCGGATGAGCGCGATCACCAACCAGATGCTGGACACGTTGATCCTGCTTTCCAACGCCATCAAGGCCGGCTACAGCCTGCTGCAGGCGATGGACATGATCTCCAAGGAGTCGCCGCCTCCTATGGGTGAGGAATTCAAGCGGATCATCCGCGAGGTCGCGTTCGGCGTGCCCGTGGAGGAAGCGCTCACGGCTTTCAAGGACCGCATCCCCAGCGAGGACCTGGACCTGATGGTCACCGTCGTGCTCATCCAGCGCCAGATAGGCGGCAATCTCTCGGAGATCCTGGACAAGATCGCGCACACCATCCGCGAGCGCATGCGCATCCGCGGCCAGATCTCCACGCTGACTGCCCAGGGAAAGATCTCGGGCGCGGTCATCGCCGGCATGCCCATAGGCCTCATCGGCGTCCTCAACGTCATCAATCCGGGATACATCAGCTTGCTCTGGACCTATTCCCCCAAGGACAACTCGTGGCATAGCTGGTACATCCTGGTCGTCTGCGCCATCATGGAGGCCGTCGGTTTCGCGGTCATCATGAAGATCGTGAACATCGAGGTCTGAGCTCCGACTCTCGAGGAACCCCCATGCTCAAGCTCCTATTCCTGGCAGTCATCATCTTCGCGGGTGTGTACGCCATCTTGAACGTGATGGGGGCGGAGGACCGCGACGTCCAGGAGCGCCTTGGCCGGCTCGATTCGATGACGGCCACGGGCGAGGACAAGTCGGCCTTCGTCTTCAACGAAGAGCTGCAGAAACCGTTCTCGGAACGGATATTAATGCCAATAGTTCGAGTGGTGTCGAAGGGGTTGACCAAATCGACATCCAGCGACTTCGTGGGTCAGCTGCAAAAGCAGCTGGCCCAGGCCGGCTATCCGGGCGAGCTGAAGCCGCAAGAGTTCTTCGCGATCCAGGTCATCGTGTTCGTGGTCTTCCTGCTGACCGGCATCGGGATCTGCGCGCTCTGGATTCGCGGAAACTTCATGCTGGCTCTTCAGGTGATCGGCGCCCACGCTATCTTCGGCATCCTCATTCCGCGGCTCTGGTTGACGCGGCGCATCGGCGATCGCCAGCACACGGTGCAGTTGCAGCTGCCCGACATCATGGACCTGCTGACGGTCAGCGTGGAAGCCGGCCTGGGCTTCGACGCCGGCCTGGGCAAGGTGATCGAGAAGATGAAGGGCCCGCTCCCCGACGAGTTCCGCGTGATCCTCCGCGAGATCCGCGTCGGCAAGACCCGCAAGCAGGCACTAAAAGACTCGATGGAGCGAATCGGTGTGCAGGACGTCGAGGCGTTCTTCTCGGCGGTCATCCAGGCCGAGCAACTCGGTGTCTCGCTGGCCAAGGTGCTGCGCGTGCAGTCGGACCAGCTCCGGCAGAAGCGCCGGCAGCGCGCCGAGGAACAGGCCCAGAAGGCGCCGGTGAAGATGATGTTCCCGCTGGTGCTCTTCATCTTCCCCGTCATCCTGATCGTGCTGCTGGGACCCGCGATCATCCGCGCCTACGACATCTTCGTGGAGAAGGGCCAAGGCCCCGGAGGCGGAAAGTAGTCGCGGAGGCTGTGGACTTGCAGGCCGTAGGCTCCTGTCTGCGTTTCAAGGAATGGCCACAATCCGCAATCTGACCCGGGACACCGAGTTGGCCCGGGAAGCCCGGATGGCCGACGGATTCCTTTCCCGGCTCAAGGGGCTCCTGTTCCGCTGGAAGCTCGAGCCCGGCGAGGCGCTGATCCTGACGCCCTGCAATTCGGTCCACATGTTCGGGATGCTGTTCAGCCTGGACGTGGTGTTCTGCGACGCGACCAAACGGGTCGTCCGGGTCGTCCGGCGATTGCGGCCGTTGCTGGCGACGCTCCACGCGCGAGACGCCATTTATGCTCTGGAGATGGAGCCAGGCGCGATCGACGCCAGTCGGACCGAGCCCGGCGACCAGCTGGAGTTTTAGGGATCGTACAATTCAGGGGGGTTTTCGCTCCGAGCTCGTAAACTCGTGAAGTGAAAGCGCCGATGGAGTAGTGAGTCGGGCTCGCCAGAAGTGTCCACTTTGCGCCCATCATTTGTCCGGTACGGGCGAACGACAGGCAAGCCCAGGAGGCACACTCCATGTCCCTGAAGCGTTTGAAGATCGCCCTGCTTCTATCCGTCTGCACGCTCGCCTTCGTGGTGGCCGGATGCGGACCCACTCCAGGAGTGCAGACCCTGGATGGCGCGTTCAAGGTCACGATGAAGTCGCCTGCGCAGATCACATTGGCGGCTTTCCCTCAGACTTTGGCTGCTGACGGCAAGAGTTCGTCACAGATCCTGGCCACAATCAGGAACGAGGACGGGGAGCTGGTTTCATCGGACGTGATCGTCACCTACGCGCTGTCCGCCAACCTGGGCACCATCAACTTCACCGGCAATACCAACGTCCACGGCATCGCGCCGAACACGTTCGTCGCGGGCACGACTCCGGGCACCGTGACCATCGTGGTTCGCGCAGGAAACGCCGTCGCCAGTATCAACCTGACCCTGGTGGAGGCCGTGCCGAGCCGCTTCTTCATGAGCGTCAACCTGAGCCCGGGAAGCACGGACAGCCTCGACGTCGCGGTCAGCGTACCGGGCACCTCCTTCCAAAAGATCTCGGGCATCCCGGTCGCCTTGAAGGTCATCGACATCAACGGCAAGGAATTGCCGGCGGTCTTGCTCCCCGCGGGCGGCACGGGGGTCACGCTCACAGACGGCACCTTCTCGGCTCGAGCCTTCCTGGGCCCCTTGACCGCAGCCCAAGCCAAGAGCGGAGTCAGCGGTTTCGTGGTGGCAACGGTGAACACGACCTTGCAGCAGCTGGCCCCCTTCGTGATCCCCGCAAACGGCGGCGGTGCAGGGGGCACGGGCGGCCAGCAAGCACCCACCTTCCCGGACTCCGTGGTCTTCACGCCCAGCCAGATCAGCTTCGGGGTGAAGGACGACTCCACCATCGCCATCCCCTTCCGCGCCCAGTTCCCCTTTGCCGCGCGAGGATTCCCGGCCGTCTTCTCGCTGAACCCCAACTTTGGTTCGGCCAACGCCGGCGGCATCACGGGCTACTTTACGCCGCAGGTCCCGACGGGGGTCTCCGGAATCACCCAGACAGCCATCATCAGCACCGACGGAACGGCTTCGACCACACTGGTCCTCAGTCACGTCCGCACCAGCCAGATCAAGAGCGGTCTGGTTCTGAGCGTGAACGTGACCTGCGATGCTCCGTTGCAGGGCATCCCATTCCAGTTCGCCGGAAGCTCCCCGGTCACCCTGCTGCCGGATAGCCCATCGCTGTCGCTCATCGCGCTCACTGCGAACCCGACCGCCATCTCGGTCCCGGCCGGCGCGCCTCTATCGGTGACCGTGACTGCGCGGGTTCAGGCCCAGGACGGCTCGTTCCCCCAGGGCGTGTTCGTAAGCTTCGGAAGCGACCAGAGCCGGGGCGTCCTCTTCCCGACCACCCAGGCCACCAACGCCGACGGCTACGCCGTGTCGACCTTCAGCATGGACCAGGTGCCCGCGAGCGTGCTCTCCAACGGTCTCTTCATCACCCTGCGCGCTTCAGCCCGCAACCGGTCCGGCGCTCAACTCTCCCAGACGACTTCCGTTTTCGTGACGCCCAAGTTTGGTACACCGGACCACCTTGTGGTCTCTTCCAACCTGCGAAATCCGACGACGGGGACCATCTTCGTGCAGGGCTCCTCATTCCCCACCGTCGCGCAGATCACTTTTGACGTCCTCGACATCAACGACAACGTAGCTCGCGACGCCGTGGGATTCGTGCAGTTTGTTCTCGAGAACGGCGGCCTCCACGGCGGTGAGAATTTGGAGCCTGGCAATGGCACGGCCCCGACGACGGGCACACGCATCCTCAACGGCCGCGCCTCGACGACCCTCAGAGCGGGCATCCGCGCCGGAACGGTCCGAGTGATTGCCTTCATCGACAGCCCCCAGGGCCCGATGCACAACGGACAGCCCGATCCCGGCGAGCCGCGTTCCGAACCGATCACGATCAGCATCTCGGGTGGTCTACCCTCCGGCCAGAACACCAGCATCGTCCCATCGCTGCTCAACATCCCGGGCCTGCTGCTCATCGGTCTCACCGACCAGGTGACGGCTTACCTGGCAGACCGATTCAACAACCCGGTCATTGGCGGCACGCGTGTGAGCTTTCAGTCCTACGACTTCAACACGCTCGATAGCGCAGCCTCGGTCACGGCAAGCACCGCCACGGCCAACGGAGTCAGTCTGGCCTCCGGAATCCTCATCAGTCAGGCGCCGACTCCTGCCAGCGGGTTCGTTGGAGTGCAGGCGCAGACCAACGCCGGCGTCGATGCCACAGTCCTGAGCTTGGTTCAGGACCCGACCCGCACCAACGTGGTCTACGCAGGCACCGACGGCGGCGGCGTGTACCAGGGCGTCTTCGACCCGAGCAACGCGTTCCATCCCTACGGCAACATGGCCTGGCAGAACGTCGGCACCGGCCGGACCGGACTCGCCAATGGCTACGTTCGCGCCCTGGCCGTCGACCCGAGAGCCGGGATGAACGGCATCGTCTACGCCGGAACGGAACGCGGTCTGTTCCGTTCCACGGGCAGCGGCGGCATCTGGATTGCGCGGAGCGGACGCGGCCGGCTGGAGAACATCAGCACCAACGACCGCGACGGCGCGGGCAATCAACTGCTGGTTCCAGGGTTCTCGACGCCTCCCGCCAACCCGACGACCTACGCGCTGTTCCGCCCCGCGACCGGCATCCGAGCCCGCATGGTCGTCACCGACAACGGGGCGCGCCGGTTCGACGCCGTGTTCGACTCGCCGAATCAGATCCGCTTCCTGCGCACCCGCGGCGAGGGTATTCCGGTCCCGAGCTCGCTGCGGATCAGCTACGATTTCAGCAAGGCGCTGCCCGACCTGGTTCCGATCACGTCGATGGTGGTTAGCCGCAACACCCGCGGCAACCAGACGCCGAATGAGGACAACGCCATCGTGTACGCAGGCACGCTCGGCGCAGGCGTTTTCCGCAGCACCGACGGCGGCACGACGTGGTTCTCGATCAACACGGGCCTGTCCAATCTCAACGTGCTCACGCTAGCCCTCGCCCGCAATCCTCAGAGCCAGAAGGACGTGGTCCTGCTCGCCGGAACCCAGGGCGGCGGCGTCTTCAAGCTGGCCGGCGGCGATCCGCTGAACCCCAGCTCGGCCTTCCGTGTGCTGGACGAGGCGCTCATCACCGACGCCAACGCACCCATCCAGCTTTCCTGGTCGCCGGCAAATACCAACCTGACCGCGACCCACATCCTGTCGATGGCCACCGACGACGACAACACCCCCATCGGGACGCCTTTCCGTGCCTACGTCGGCACCGACGTGGGCGGCGTCTTCCGTCTGAAGACCAACAACGGCCCGAGCAACACCAACCTCTTCGATGCGGCTGCATCCGCCCTGAACTGGGAGGAGCCTGCTCGGAAGGTTTCGGCCCTCAACCTCTCCAACACTCGCGTCACGGGCATCGCAGTGAACACGTTGAACCAAGCGGTCTTCGTCGCGACCTTGGACGACTCCGATCCGAAGAACCCGATCGGCGGCGTGTTCCGCAGCACCGATGCGGCGAACAACTTCTTCCCGATCGGCTCTCCTCTGGCTGGCGGGGCGGCTCCTCTCCAGAACACGCGCCTGCACGCCATCAGCATGGTCGGCACGCCCGGAAGGCAGGACCTCTGGGTCGGCGGCGACGGCCGGCAGGTCTGGCTCAGCCAGAACTCGCTCAACCCGGTCCCGGCCAACGTGGGTTTCGATGAGGCTGGCCGCATCGGCTCCTTGGTCGGCATCAACGTGTTCGTCAACACCCCGATCGACAACAACATCTACGACACCACGCGGGTGCTCTTCAGCGGCCAGCCGGTCGTCCACATCACCCCCCTGGACGGCAGCGCCACCGTGGCTGCGGCAGGCTCGCAGAGCTTCCTGGTGACCATCAGCGACCTCAACGGCAATCCGCTTCCGCGCAACACCCAGGTGTGCGTTACCAGCTCTCCCAAGGGCGCGCTTTCGGGCGCCAATGGGAGCGGTTGCACGGCGCCGTCCGCAGGCGGCAGCGCCATCGGCGTCCAGCTCGGCGACGGACAAGAGGGTGGCACGGACTTCAGTTTCACCGTGGCCAACGACGCCGTGGCCGTCACGGATGCGCAGGGCCGGATATCGGGCGCGACGGGCATCTCGATCGACGTGCTCGCGACGGTGAAGGGCCCTAACGGGGCCACCCTGGCCGCCGGCGAGGACAACATCGGCCGCACGCTGCTCGTGCAGTAAGACGGTGTCGAGGCGGCTTCCCGCGGCCCGGGCCGCGTGCTATTCTCCACGGCGTATGGACGCCCAGAAGGCCGGGAAGCCCGGTATCGACGAGAAGCTGGTGCGTTATCTCTGCCGGCTCTCTCGGCTGGCGCTGACGCCTGACGAGGTCCCGCGCTACACGGCCCAGCTCGAGCAGATCGTCGATTACGTCCTGATGCTGCAAGAGGTGCCGCTGGAGGGCGTGGAGCCCACCAGCCACGTGCTCGACCTGAAGAACGTCACGCGCCCCGACGTGCCGGCACCGTCCGAGCTCCGGGAGAAGATCCTGGCCAACGCCCCTTGCCGCACGGAGGACTCGTTCAAGGTCCCGAAGATCGTCTGAGCGCAAGCTCGGCGCCGATCGTCGCGGTGCTGGCGCTGGCAGCCGCCGGCCCATTGCTGGCCTCCGTCAACACGGTGGGTTACCTTGCCGTATCGGTTGTGGTCCTGGCCGCGTCCGGCGCCGCGCTGCTGGTGGGTGAGCTCTGCTTTCCGGCCGGCTCGGGTCCGTTGCTTGCCCTCTGGGTAACGTGGCTGGCCTTCCTGCCGGCGTCGCTCGTCTGGGCGCCGTGTTTCCACGGCTCGGCGCTGGCGGTCGCGAAGCTGGCGGCCCTTCACCTCGCCGCGCTCGGTGTGGGGCTCTCCAGGCTTGCGAGGGCACGCCGTCACACGTTGCTCTTCGTTTGCTTGGCCACGGCCTGCCTGGTGAGCGCCATGGGTCTCCAGGAGGTCGCCTGCGGAAAGGAGATGTTGCCGGGTTGGGTCGATCCCCAGACGCAGAGCGCAATCCGGGCGCGCGCCGCCTCGACCTTCGCCAATCCGAACCTGCTGGCGGGATACCTGGCCCTGTGGCTTCCCGTGGCCTGCGGCCAGCTTCTGGAGGCAGAGGCCCCGCTGGCTGCCGGGAGCGCCTCGCTGCTCCTCTTCGCCGGTCTGCTCTTCACTTTCTCGCGAGGCGGGTGGCTGGGCGGCGCCCTCGGCGTGGCCGCCTTCGCCTGGACCTGTCGAGGCCACCCGGGAGCGCGAAGGCTGAGAGTGACGGCCGCGGGCGCGACCCTCATCGCCTTGCTTGGGGCAGGACAGGTGGCCGAGCGAGCTTCCTCGGTCGGCAAAGCGGGCGAACTGGGCATTCACCAACGGATCGAGCTGTACAGAGGCGTGCTCGCGTGCATCCGCGCGAGACCTCTCTCGGGCGCAGGTTTCAACGGTTTCGAGACCGTCTATCCCCGTCACCGCCTGGTTGGCGGCTATTACCCCCTCGACGCCCACAACGACCTGCTTCACGTCGCCGTGGAGGCCGGGTTGCCGGGAGCGCTCCTCTACTCGGCGCTGCTGGCGGCCTTGCTCGTTATTGCCTTCCGGGCTTGCGCCGGCGGGGCGGACGCCACGGGTGCGGGTCTGGCGTGCGGGCTGCTCGGCGCAACCGGAGCCTCGATGTTCATGGGCAGTTTTCGGTACCTCGGGATGCAGCTCCCCTTCTGGTTCGCCGCCGCGCTCGTGGTGGCGCGCCGCCCCGCGGAGTCCCCCTCGCCGCGGCCTCTGCGTTGGAGGTGGCTGACGCTGCCGGTCGCCGCCGCTGCCGCCGTCTACTGGATGCTTTCTTGGGCCACCGACCCCGCCGCTCGAGAGCCGGCGACCTCACCCGCGAGCGCCGTGCAAACCGGCCTGGCCTGGATGCCCTGGCGCCACGAACTGCACCTGCTGCTCGGCCGGCTGCTCGCGCGGGCCGGCAAACCCGAGGAGGCGCTCGCCGAGCTCGAAAAGGCTCAAAAGCTCGATCCACTCCAGAGCGACTACGCGCGCTGGAAAGCGGAGGTGCTGGCCGGCGCCGATCGGCTGCAAGCCGCCTTGTCGGAGGCCGACCGCGCCCTGGAAGGCGATCCGCATTCGGAAGAGTACCTGCTGCTGAAGGGCCGTTTGCTGATCCGCGCCGGCCGTCTGAAGGAGGCAGCGTCCGTCCTGGAGGGGGCGCTGGCCACCAACGAGCAATACCTTCAGATCAATCGGGTCCTGTATCCCAAGGTGTTCGCCGAGCTCGCCTGGATCTACGAGCGGCTCGGCCGCAATGCAGACGCCGCCGCCCTGTCCGAGCGCGCCCGGAAGCTGTACGGAGAGCCGGGGCGATGAGACATTGCCAAGCGCGACCCGGCGCAATAATGAGAGTGGCGAGCCAGGCCATAGCAGGACCTAGCCGCAACCGGCCAATCCAATCGATCCTGCAAGCCCCGCTCTGCTCGGCCAGGTCCGGCGCCGAACACGCGCCGGCCCGGAGAGCACAGGAGGAGACAGGCGCATGAACCGGAACTTGATCATCGTGGCGGTCCTGGTCGTGGGTGTGCTCGGCTTCCTGTTCATCCAGAACCAGCGAGCCAAGGAAACCCAGCGGATGCAGGAGGAAGATGCGCGGCGCAAGGCGATGGAGCTGCAGTTGCGGCAGGCCCAGGAAGGCAAGGTCAACGTGCTGCGCGCCAACATCTCCTTGCCGGCCAACACGCGCGTTCCCGATTCGGCCGTACGCGCAGAGACCATCAGCAAGGATTTCGCGCCGCGCGAGGCCATTCTCCGCCAGGAGGAGGTCATCGACAAGTTCACCACCGAACAGATTCCCAAGGACGACTTCATCAACCGCCAGCGGCTCACCGACAGTGCCCGCACGCTGGAGTCGTTTCTCCAGGAAGGCGAGCGCTTCTACAGCATCCGCATCGACGGCGTCAACGCGGTCAGCGGCTACGTCAAGCAGGGCGACCACGTGGACGTGGTGGCGATCCTCAATTACGCCGGCGCTCTTCAGATGTGCCGGACGGTCCTGTCCAACCTCGAGATCTTCAGCGTCAACGCCTACAAGTGGGAGATCAGCGCCGACGAGAAGAAGAAGGGCGATATGGGCAACATGACCATCACCTTCAAGCTTGACGGCGACAAGGCCAGCCGCCTGATCCAGCTGCTGCAACTCGGCATCCAGCCGCGCTTCATGCTGCGCCCGCCGAGCGACATCGATCCCACCATCACCTACGGCTGGACGCTGGATCAGATCGTCAACGACGAGGACCCGAGCAAGCCGAAGGGTCCGCAGCTGCCCCAGCGCAAGGAGGGCGAACCGCCGCCGATGCTGGCAATCCAGGTGATCCGGTACAAGGAGATCAGCCAGGAGCTGTTCCCGATCACCACAGCGGTGCCCGAGCACTACTTGGCCGATGTCGCGCCCATCCCGCTCGCTGAAAAGGGCGCCCCCGGAGCATCGAAGAAAGCGACGACTCCGGGAGGCGGCGCCAAGCCTGCAAAGCCTGTGCGGTAGCAGGGGTGGATGCCCTGAAGCGGGGCAACCGCCACGGCTCGGAGTGAGGCGGGTCGTGGTGCCTGCCCTGGCGCGGGCGGGATTGCGCGCCGTGAACCCAAAGTAGAGCCGCCCTGTCTTTCCCCGCGCGTCGGTGTTACGATCCCACCCGTTCCGGGCGGCGCGCCCGCGGCGACGATGAGCG
>JACQFU010000560.1 GCA_016199905.1 Candidatus Wallbacteria bacterium | reverse complement strand
GCCGCCCAGCAGCGTGCCACCGATGGCGCCACCGGCCATTGCCGGCAGCATCTGTAGGAACACTCGTCCGATAGGCGGCAGGAACGCGCCCAGCTTCGTCGTCAGGATCAGGCCCAGTTTGCTCACCGCGAACTGCGTGCCCGCATAGGCGCCGACCGCGCTTCCGAGGGTCCCCAGCAGGAACTGCGGGTTCGCCACGGACTTGATGGCCGAGGCGATGTCCAGCTTCTCACCGTTCTTCAGCTGCCGGCCGAGCTGCAACATGATGTTCGTGCCGGCGGCGATCAGGAACATGTTCGTCGTCTGCTTGGCGAAGCTCTCCGGCGGAGTGCCCTTGATCTGGGAGATTCGCTCCTGCAGCGCCCGGCCGTAGCGCGAGTTGGGGTCGACCTTGGCCAGCTCGGTCTCCAGATACCCGGCCTGCTTGGCCTGCTCGGCGAAGACCTTCTCGTTCTTCTGCTGGTAAGCGGCGCTGGCCTGCTCGAGCGACTTCGGGTCGTTCTTGTAGCTCGAAATCTCCTTCTCGAGATTCGACTTCTGCTCGTAGAGCGCCTTGAGCTGCTTGCCCTTGGTGAACTTGGCCAGAAGCCCCGTGGAACTTTCCAGCTTGGCGATCTGAGCGTTGACGCCGTCGAGCTGCGTGGTTCGGGCGCTGAGAAGATCGGTGAAACCCTTCGAAGGCGCTGCCGGGCTCTCCGACGACTGGCCCTGGCTGCCCTTGACCTGCTCGAGGTTGCTGTCGATCTTCTTGACGGCCTCGCTGTCGGCGCCGTACTTCTCGACGGCCTTGGCGCGCGCGTCTTGCAGTTGCCCGGTGACTGCTTCGGTGTTGCCCTTCTTCAGCGTCGAGACGACGTCGTCGGTGAGACCGAGCTTGCTCAGATCGTTGACCGAGATCTTGCCGCCGTTGGCTTTCGCGGTGTCCGCGATCTTTTGGGCCGCGTCGCCGTTGACCAGCCCGCCAGTCTCGGTCTCGATCTGCTTGGCCGTCATCTGGCCCAAGTCCTGGGTCTTGGAGCCGAACTTGACCGCGAACCCGTTGGCGATCGCAGCCTCGGCGGCCGGAGCGGCGGCGCCGGAGATGGCTGCGTTGGAGGCGCCCGGCACCTTTGCGCCAGCGGGAGTCTCGGCTGCTGGCGCGGCCTGGGCCGGGGTCTCGGTCGCCGCGGGCGCGGGAGCCGCTTCCGAAGCCGCAGCCGGGGCCGGTTCGGCGGCCTTGGCGACGGTCACCTTCTCGGTTTGCAGCGACTTGATGCTCTCGTTGATTTTGCCGACTTCGGCGACCTTGCCCGACGCGCCGGGCTGCTCGGCGGCCTGGATGACTTCGCCGGCATTCTTGAACGAGCCTTCCTTGACGAGGCCCGCGCTGATGTCGTGCTGCTGGGTGCGCAGGTTGGTGATGCTGGAGTCGATCGCATCGATCTTCTGGACTGCGGGCGACTTGGCGACCTCGGGCTCGGCAGGGATCTCCGCGACCTGGGCAGGCTCGGCGGCCGAACCCTTGGCCGTCGGGGCCGGCTCCTGGGCCGTGCTGCTGGCCTTCGCGTCGGCGGGCACCGCGGCCTCCGAAGCGCTGCTCGGAGCGGCCTCGCCCTCCGTCTGCACGCCGGCGGCCTTGGCGGCTTTCGCTTTGCCGTAAAGAGTGTTCTTGTTGAGGAACCAGTCCTTCAGCCCCGAGAAGAACCCGCCCTTCTTGGGGGCAGCGACGGCCGATTCGCCGGCAGCCGGCGTCTCGGACGGGGTCTCGGCAGGGGCGACCGCTGCGTCCTGGGCCTCGCCCTGCTGGGCTGCCGCAGCCTTGGCCGCCTTGGCCTTGCCGTAGAGGGTGTTCTTGTTGAGGAACCAGTCCTTCAGGCTCGAAAAGAACCCGCCCTTCTTCGGAGCAGCGGCGACAGACTCGGGAGCCTGCTCGGTGGGAGCTGCAGCTTTGGCCTCCGCCGACTGCGAAGGATTCGGGGTCTCGGCGGGGGCCGAGCCGACTGCGACCTTCTTGGATGTGCGCAGTCCGCGGATCTGATCGTTGATCGACTTGAGCTGCGCCAGGTCGCCAGAGGCCCCGTCGGCCTCGCTTGCCTTGTAGATGTCCGCGTTGTTGGCGAACTGGCCGGACTCCTTGATCTTGGCCTTCAGCGAGTACGCCTGGCCTTGCAGGTCCTTGATCTGGGTGTTCACGTCGCCGGACTTGGCCGGCTGGGAGGCCACGGTCTCCGACGCCGCAGTGTCGGATGCCGCGGGTTCCTGGGCGGGCGCCTCTGCAACCTGGCCCTCGGTGGCAACCGTGTCACCAGCCGGCGCCTCCGTGGCGGGTGCCGGTGCCGTCTTGCGCGAGAACAACCGCTGCAACCAGCCGCCTTTGGCGCTCGGCTGGGCGCCCCCGGCCGTGGCCTTCTCTCCCTTGAGCGTGGCCAGATAGTCGTCGGCCCAGCCGCCGCTTGGGGCTGGCTTCGCGACCACGGGCGCCTCCCCGGCGCCTGCCGTCTCGGAAGCGCGGCCAATTCCCTCGGCCGGTGCCGCGGGCTGCTCGGCAACAGTGCCGCCTCCGGCGTTCTCGCCCTTGAGGACCTTGAGGTAGGAATCGGCCCAACCGCCTTCGGTCGACTTGAACTGACCGCCCTTGACCGCCTTGAGGAACCCATCGGTCCACTTGGCCTTGGGAGCCACGGGCGTCTCGGCCGGAGCCTGGACTTGGCCGGGGGCCGCCGTTTCGGAGGCCGCAACCTTCGCGTTGGCGGGAGCGGGCTCGGTGGCGACCGTTTCCTTGACCGGCGCCGGCGCTTCCGTGGGAGCGGCCTTCCCCGCGGCACGATTGGCGCGGATCTGGTCGTTGATCGTCTTCAACTGAGCCAGCTCGCCTGTGGCGCCCGGCTTCTCGGAAGCCTGGTAGGCCTCCTGTGTGGTGCTGAACTTGCCATCCTGCACCAGCTTGGCGGTGAGGGCCTTGGCATCGGACGAAAGCTGCTTGGTCGGGCTCAGGGCCTTGGCGTTCGTGGCAGGCTGCTCGGCGACCGGCTGCTCGGCGGGAGCGGCGGGAGCGTTCTGCTTCGCGGGCGCGGATGCCTTGGTCTTTTGCACGGCCTTCTCGGCCGGCTTGCTCTCGGCGGGCTTGGAAGCGACCTGCTTCTGCTCGGGTGGATACTGGTTGACTCGGTTGCTTCGGAGGTTCTGCAGTTCCAGGGCGGACTTGCGCAGTTCTGCGAGCTTGCCCTCGCCTTGGTAGTGGCGGGCGGCGTCCCAGACGTCCTTGTTGTTGGTGAGCACACCGCCGCTCTCGGCCTTGATCTCGCCGAAGAGAGCCTTGGTGCGGGCCGAGAGATCGTTGATTCGCGCGGTGTACTCGGCCTTGCTCTTGAAGGCAGGGGCTGCCGGCGTCTCGGACGCGGCTGCGGCGGTTTCCGAGGCAGCGGGGGCGTTCTCCGTCTTTGGCGCCGTCACTTCGGTCTTGGCGACCGCGTTTTCCTCGGGGGCCGCCGGCCCCTGGTTGGTCGCGATCTTTGCCGTCTTGACCGTGGCTTTCCCGGCGTTAGCCTTGGCCTGCTCGACGTTGGCGGCCTTCTGGGTCAGGAAGTCGGATTTTGCCGTCTTGACCGAATCGATCGATTCCGACAGCTTGACCAGGCGCGGGTCTTTCACGAGTTCCTGCGGATTGGCCTTGCCCTCCAGCTTGGCCCGCATCTCGAGGCGGCTGTAGAGATCCTTGTAGGTGGCCTTGAGCGACTCGACCGTGGTGTCGTAGCCCTTGGCGCTGGTCGGCGTCCGGGCCTGGACGGCCTCGGCCTGCTTGGAGTACTTGGCGATCTCGGTGTCGAGCGAAGCCTTGGCCTTGTTCAGCGTTTGGGCCTTCGCCAGGTTGGCCTTGCCTTTGTTGAAGAAGTCGATGTCCTTGGCAACCTTCTGCAGCCGCGGGTCCTTGGCGATCGTTTCAGGCGTAGCGGCAGGATTCTGGGCGGTCGTCTTCTGGGCGACCTGCTTGAACATTGCGTCGTAGGTGTCCTGCAAGCTCTTGACCGTGCGGTCGTAGCCCGTGGCGGAGCTGGGCGTTCGGTTGGCGATGGCCTGGTGCTGCTTGGCGAGCTTGGCCATCTCGGTTTCGAAGGTGGGGGCCGCCTTCTGGCTGACCGGCGCCTTGGGGCCCTCGGCAGGAGCGGTCACCGACGAGCGGCTGATCGGGGCCTTGGCGACCTTCTCCACGGTGGGCACGCGCTGGAGCAGGTCCTGGTAGCTCTTGAAGCTGCCCTTGATGCGTGCTTGGGCAACGGACTTGGCCGTATCGGCCGGCAGACCCGCTGCGCGCAGCTGCTTGTACAGGCCCGTGGCGCTCTGCTGGTTGAGGTTGACGAAAACCGTTTTGCTGCCGCCGTTGACGCGAAACATCAGCCGCTCGCCGTTGGCATAGACGAGCCCCTTGCTGGGAGCGACCTTGACCGCGGGCTCGGAGATCGGAGCGGCAGGCGCCTCGACCGGCGCCGCAATGCCGACGCCGCGAGCGTCGAGAATACCGCGCGAGCCCGAGGCGTTGAGCCGGGCCTGAACGTCGGCGATGCTGGTGAAGGGCTTCAGCGTCAACGTCTTGCCGAGCGTATCGCTCATCAGGCGGGAATTGGCGATGGTGTTGACCTGTGTGTCGGTGAATCCGGCTTTGCTCAGGTTCGCGACCAGGACCTTGGTGCTCGGCACGTTGACGTTGACCTTGACGCCGTTGGAGCCAGTCACCCAGACGGGCTGCAGCGTCTTGGCGAGCCCCGAGGAGACGGTGGAGACGGTCTTGGTCTCGACGACGGGCTTGACGACGGTCTGTTCGACCTGGGGCTTGGTGTAGGTGCGCAGCTTCAGGTCGGGACGAGCGCCCTGGGTCGCGGCGCTGGTGAGCTTGGCGATGCGGGCCTTGCCGACGCCGCGTACATTGCCGACGTCCTGGATGGTCTTGAAGGGGCCAAATTGCGCGCGGTAGCGGACGATCTCGGCGGCAGTCTTGGGCCCGATGCCGGGAATGGTCGCCAGCTCCTGGGCGGTCGCCGAGTTGACGTCGAAGAGCACCTGGCGGCCGGGAACTTTGACCGGGATGAGCGCGGCGCCCTCCACGATCGGCGACATCAGGCTCGCCAGGAAGCTGACGAGGACCAGCCAGCTTGTGAACCTCTTCAGATGCCTATTTCCTCTGCCCATTGGGGACCCCTTTCACGGGTGGACCTGAAACTGCCTTTTAAAGATCGCAAGAAGAATAAGAATGGGTGCCGGGAGTGTCAATCCAACCAGACAACATTTCCCGTGCTCTTCTACTGTCGCCGCACGCCTTTTGTTTCATGGATCATGGGACGCCCCGACCGCCCCAGTGGGCAGGGGGGAAGGATCATGCGGGCAGCGCCCCCGACTTGAGGCGAATCACGCCGCCGGTACGCGCCGGCCGGGCTAGAACACCGATTGGCGCCGGCGCAGCAGCTCGCTCATCTGGCGGGTGATGCGAGCACGGATGGCCTTGTTGAGGGCCAGCACGACCGTGAAATCGTGGGCGCGGCGGCGGGCGCCGGGCTTGAAGCGCAGCGGCTTGCCGAAGTGGATGTGAAACCGGGAGGGCAGCGGGATCGCGCCCAGGGCGCCCAGCAGCGGGAAGGTCGGCGTCACGGGCACATAGGGAACGTTGGCCAGGCGGGCCAGGAAGTCTGCCTTGTAGAGGATGGGATGGGTCTCCTCGGCGCCGATCACGGACACGGGCAGGATGGGGGCGCCGGTCTCGAGCGCCACTTCGGCAAACCCGCCGCGGCCGAAGCGGGCCAGGTGGTAACGGTCTCGGAAGAGCTTGCCCGTGCCTTTGGTGCCTTCCGGAAAGACCCCGACCAGCTGGTCGTCCATCAGCAGCCGCCTGGCGTTCTCCCAGCAGGCAAGGACGAAACCGCCGCGCGCCGCCGCCATCGAGAGGAACGGCAGCCGAACGACGAACTTGTCGATCAGGAATCGCACGTGGCGGGAGGGCTTCATGCGCGTCCTGAGGGCATGGAAGATCATCAACGCATCCCACGGCAGAGCCCCGGAGTGGTTCGAGACCAGAAGGCAGCGTCCGGTCCGAGGCACATTCTCCAGCCCGGTCACCTCCACGCGGAACCATCTCGAATAGAGGAACTCGAAGACCGTTCCGAGCTTGTCGATGAACCAGTCGTCGCGCCCGAAGGCATCATCGGGGCCAGCCGGTTCCGGCGAAGGAACTTCGGCCGCTGCCGGAGGCACGACGTGCAAGAGGTTGCGGGCTGCTCGTGGCATGGGAACGCCAATCAGGTTAGCCGACGCGCCCCTGCGGCGTCCAGATCGAATCGGCGCCCGCTATTGAATTGCGACCGATTCCGGTTTACCTTCGACGGGTGGGTGCGCAAGCTTAGCCGCCATGTCCGAGCCATCGCTGCCGCATGGCGTCCCGTACAAGCCGGGCTCGGTTCTCGACGGCTGGGTGATCGAGGCGCCCCTGGGCGCGGGCGGCATGGGGGTGGTTTACCAGGCGACCCACGAGCGCAGCGGCATGTTGGCTGCGCTGAAGGTGCTGCCCAGCTCGCCCCACGGTGGCGCCGAGATCCTGCAGCGATTCCGTCGCGAGGTGAAGGCCCTGGCAAGGATCCGCCACCCGTCCGTCGTGAACATCCTGCAGGAATCGCTCGATCACGACCCGCCCTACTTCGCCATGGAGTTGCTGCCCGGAGGCAGCCTCTCCAGTCGCATCGACGCTGCGGGCGCACCCGGGGGCAAGCCGCTTTCGGCCGCCTTCCTCACCCAGATCGCGCGGCAGCTCGCGGAGGGTCTGGCAGCCATCCACAACGAGCACATCGTGCATCGCGACATCAAGCCCCAGAATGTGCTGTTCAGCGAGGACGGCCACGCGAAGTTCGCGGATTTCGGGATGGCGAAGGCGCTCGACCTGACGGGGCTGACCGTGGCCAACCGGGTGATGGGGACCCTGCCCTACATGGCACCCGAGGCGTTGCAGGGGAAGCCCGCGGACAGTCGGACCGACTTCTACCAACTGGGTGTGACCTTGTTCGAAGCGGCGACCGGCCAACGACCCTATGCCGGCGAGGATCTGGTCGGAGTTCTGGCGGGCCGGCCCTTGCCGCCGCTGCCTCGCCTGGCCGACCACGCGGTCCAATGCCCCGCCTGGTACCAGGGTGTCCTCGACCGCCTGACGGCGTTCCGGCCGGAGGATCGCTACTCCACGGCGCAGGAGATCCTCGACGACATCGAGCGAGGGGTCCTGTCGCCCCGTCGCAATCGTTCTCTGGATCAGACGATGGTTCCACCGCTGACTCCGGTCCCCCCGCTGGTGCGAACCCGAGCGGGGAGCGTTCCGTCGCCCGTGATGCCGCGCGCCTCGGGTCCGGGCCCTGTGCTGACACGGCCCTCCGGTCCGGGCAGCGTGCTGCAGCGCGCATCCGGCCCTCGCGAAGTCGAGCACGGGACCACCAGTCAACTGCGAATCCTGGTGCGGGTGGCATCGCGGTCGGTCTGGCTGGTGCCGGTCCTTGGGGTTTTCGTGCTGGCCTGCGCTGTCATTGCGTGGCAGCTGAATCGGGGGGGGAACAAGCATGCTTCCCACGAGCCGGAAGTGCCCCGAGCCGAGTCCCCTCCCCCACCCGTCAATCCGCAAAAGCCCGCTCCGCGGCTGACTTCTCCGGCCTTGCCGCCGAAGCCCGTCGTCGTGGAACTGCCCAATGCGCTCGTGATGTTCGGCAAAGGCAGGCCGCCGCAGTTGCGGCCCCGAT
>JACQFU010000559.1 GCA_016199905.1 Candidatus Wallbacteria bacterium | reverse complement strand
TCAAGGGCGGCTACGGCGGATTGGTCGGCTTCGAGATCAAGGGCGGCAAGGACGCCGGCCGCAAGCTCATCGATTCCCTGAAGCTGTTCTATCATGTTGCCAATATCGGCGATGCCCGCAGCCTGGCGATTCATCCGGCGAGCACCACCCACTCCCAACTCGATCCCTTCTGGAACCCGATTCGTTGACTCGGTAAGCTCCGGTGGTATAGGTTTCACTACGCTGGGTGGGTTGGCCCCGGGTTGATGACGATGGCGGAAGAGCGGTGTGAGGACAAAGGTGGCGTGGGGGGCGGCATTGCTTTTCCGGGACCGATCGCACGCGCCGTGCCGCCAGGCGTGTTGTCCCAGTTGTTGAGCGAGAACCTGGATTTCCTGGAAAGCTGCGCGAAGGTCTACGAACGGGACGGTATCTGCGCGGGCAGTGTCGCCTCCTCGGGATGGTGTGCGCTGATCGACCAGGCGCCCGGCGCGCTCCAGGATGACGGCGAGGCTGCTTGCGGCAACAGCTCGCATTGCCACGACTCCGCCTGGGAAGCGGCGCGCCTGGCCATGGAGACGGGGCGCAGCGTCGACCGTCCGTGCGCGGGAGGCATCCGAATCTATGCCTGCCCGATCCGAACCGCCGCCGGAATCATCGGCGCCCTCAGCTTCGGCCACGGAGAGCCGCCTTCAGACACTCCCGCCCTCGCTGAGCTCGGCAAGCGTTTCGGCGTGGGCGTCGGAGAGTTGCGTACCGAAGCTGCCCGAGTCCCGCCCCGATCGCCAGCGCTCATCGATCTGGCGCGCAAGCGCCTCCACACCACGGCCGCGCTCGTCGGCGCGCTGGTGGAGGCGCGCCAAGCCACGGAGGCCCTTCGTCAGAGCGACGCCGAGTACCGCCGCGTCCACGACCGCTTCATGGGGATCTACATGTCGTCCAAGGACGCCATCGGTTATGCCGCCCTCGACGGCCGGTTGGTGGATGTGAACGATGCCTTCGTCAGTTTGGTCGGCTTCACTCGCGAGGAACTGCTAGGTGGCATGACCTACCAGGACATCACCCCGCCCGAGTACTTCGAAGTCGAGGGAAAGCTCGTAGCTCAGGTCGTCGCCACCGGCACCCCCGTCGAATACGAAAAACGCTGCATTCGCAAGGACGGCTCCCAGGTCCCCGTCCATCTGACTGTCTTCGTTGTCCGGGGCGCGGGCTTGGCGCCCGACGGCGTCGCCGCGATTATCAAGGACATCACGGAGCGCAAACGTGCGGAGGCGACCATGCGCCGCATGGACGAGGACTTGCGCAGGCGGGCCGTCCAGCTCGAGGCCACCAACAGGGAGCTGGAGACCTTCGCCTACAGCGTCTCTCACGACCTGCGCGCTCCGCTGCGAGCCATCGGCGGGTTCTCGCAGATCCTGGCCGACGAGTGCGGCGCCAGCTCGGCTCGGAGGCCCGAGATGCTCTCGAGCGAATCCACGCCGGGGTCGCGAGGATGGACAGGCTCATCGAGGATCTCCTGAATCTCTCGAAGTTGAACCAGGCGCCGTTGGCGCGCGTCGCGGTGGACTTGGCCGGACTGGCCAGGGACGTCGTCACGGGACTGCCGCGGCTGCGGCCCGAACGTCTGGTCACCATCGATATCGCGGAGGTCCCGCCGGCCGTCGGCGACGAGTCCCTGCTGCGCGCCGTGATGCACAACCTGCTCGATAACGCCTGGAAATTCACCTCCAAGCGACCGGCGGCCCGGATAGAATTCGGCTCCGAACAGCGCGATGGCGAAACGGTCTACTTCGTGCGCGACAACGGCGCGGGATTCTCGATGGCGAGCGCGACCAGGCTATTCGGACCCTTCCAGAGACTGCATTCGCCCTCGGAGTTCGAAGGACACGGGATCGGCCTGGCCACGGTGCAGCGCATCGTCACGCGTCACGGCGGCCGGATCTGGGCCGAGGCCGAGATGGGCCGCGGGGCGACGTTCTACTTCACTCTCCCTTGACCGGCCCAGGCTTCTGCGCGAGCCGCTTGCCCCTGGCATCCAGCCGGACGACCTCGCCGAACCCAAGCTCCCGCACGCCCGCCTCGATCTTTCGGGCGTCTCCGATGAGCAGCAATTGCGCCCGGTCCTTGCGGGCGTACTTCTTCGCGATTTCGTTGGCCTTCTCCAGCGTGATCTTCTCGAGCTCCCCGGGTTCGGCCGCCAGGTCGGTAAGCGGGCGGTTCTGGGCGAAGAGCTCGCCGATCCTCGCCGAGAGCTTGCCCAACGTCTCGAACGCCTGCGCGTAGCCGCGGATGCGGTTGGCCTTCGCCTCGTCCAGCTCCTTGCGGGTAATGGGACGAGCGCCGGCCATGCCGTCCAGCTCCTTGAGGAACTCCACCAGCGACTCGCGAGTGACCTTCGTCTGGACGCCGCCTGTCGCTTCCCAATAGCCGGCCTGTGTCAGGACGGCCGGGTAGCTGAATACGCCGTAGCTGTATCCCTTGGCCTCGCGCAAGTTCAAGTTGAGCCGCGTGCCGAACGCGCCTCCGAAGATGGCATCCACGATCTTCAAAGCGTAGTAGTCGGGCGAGTCGCGACGGATGCCCGGCAGCAGCAGCGACACGTTCGTCTGGGCCGCGTCCTGACGATCGACGAGGTAGACCTTCCCGGGCGTGGCCGGTTCGATCTTCGGAAGCTCCGCCGTTGCCTCTCCGGCCCCGGACCAGTCGCCGAAGACCTTCTCGCACAGCGCCTTGGCCTCATCGAGCGTGACGTCGCCCGCGACGATTGCCGCCGCCGCTCCAGGCTGCCAGAGCCGCGCGTGGAATTTCTTCAGGTCGTCCGGCGCCAAGGAGTTGATGGAGCTTTCGTCTCCAAGGACCGCGTGCCCGTACGGGTTCGCCGGACCGAAGGCGAGAATGGGGACCAGCCTCCGGGAGATCCGGTTCGGCGACTGCTGTTCCTGGAGCAAATCGTCCAGGTGCTTCTTGCGTTCCCGATCCAGCTCCTCGGCTGAGAACGTCGGGTGCATCGCGACATCGCCGAGGATGTCGAGCGCGCGGTTCAAGTTGCGCTTCAAGACGTCCATCGTGAGCGTGATCCACTCGCGCTGCCCGCTGCGGGCCAGCTCCGTTCCCAGGTCGGCAAGTTCCTGCTCGATCTGGAGAGCGCTCCGAGTCTTGGTCCCCTTGTCGATGGTCTTGAGCGTGAGGGTGGCGACGCCGGCCTTCTCGAGCGGCTCCACGGACAGGCCGCCCTTCACGATCAGGCTGACGGACACCTTCGGCAATTCGTGTTTCTCGACGACGAACAGACGCAGGCCGTTGCTCAATACGGCGCTCTTCACCACGGGGATCGTGAACGCGCGGTCCTTGCCGGGGACCGGGGCCTTGGTACGGTCGAGCCGGGTCTGGGACTCGCGGCCCGACTGCTCCGGGAAGAACCTCATCAAGAGCCGGTTCCGCGTATCGAGCCACCGGGCGAACGAGGCCTTCACGGACTCCGTGGAAGCCTTGCGATAGCGCTCCAAATCGGCGTCGAACATGTCGGGGTTGCCCAGGTACGTGTTGTAACGCGCGAGCTGATCGGCCTTTCCGCCAAAGCCGCCGATGCGCTCCAGGCCCGAGATGAACGCCAGCTCGTGCTTGGTCCGGGCGCGCTCCAACTC
>JACQFU010000537.1 GCA_016199905.1 Candidatus Wallbacteria bacterium | reverse complement strand
CCGACGAGCGGAATCATGATCTCAGGCAACACCTTGACGCCCTTCTTCGTCAGCTCGCAGGCGGCTTCCATGATCGCGCGCACCTGCATGTCCGACAGCTCCGGGAACGTGATCCCGAGCCTGCAGCCGCGGTGGCCGAGCATCGGGTTGAGCTCGTGGAGGTGCTGCACCTTGGCCAGCAGGGCCTCGGCCGTGGCCAGCTTCCTGGCATCCGCGCCCGGCTTGCGCAGCTCCTCGATCTCCACCGTCAGCTCTGTCAGGTTCGGCAGGAACTCGTGGAGCGGCGGGTCGAGCAGGCGGATGGTGACGGGCAGTCCGTCCATCGCCTTGAAGATGCCGAGGAAGTCCTCCTTCTGCATCGGGAGGAGCTTGTCGGCGCTGGCCTGCCGAACGGCCGCGTCGTTCATGCTGAGGATCATCTCGCGGACGACGGGTAGTCGCTTCTCGCCGAAGAACATGTGTTCGGTGCGGCACAGGCCGATGCCCTGGGCGCCGAACCCGCGAGCTCGCACGGCGTCGGGAGGCGTGTCGGCGTTGGTGCGGACCTGCAACTTGCGGAAAGTGTCGGCCCAGGTCATCAGCTTCTCGAAGTTCTTGTCGAGCTTGGGCGAGACCGTGGGAGCCTTGCCCGACACGACGCGGCCGCTTCCGCCGTCGATGGTGATCCAGTCGCCTTCCTTGATGATGCGTGCGCCGGCGCTGAACTGCTTCTTGTCGTAGTCGACCTGGATGTCGCCGCAGCCGGCCACGCAGGCCTTGCCCATGCCGCGCGCCACGACGGCTGCGTGACTCGTCATGCCGCCACGGGCGGTGAGGATGCCCTTGGAGACTTCCATTCCGTGGATGTCTTCGGGGCTGGTCTCGAGGCGGGTCAACAGGACAGCTTCGCCGTTCTTGGCCCACTCGACGGCCTCATCGGCGCTGAAGACGACGCGACCGCTGACGGCTCCCGGCGAGGCGGGAAGTCCCTTGGCCACGACGTCGAGCTTGGCGCTGGGGTCCAGAGTCGGGTGCAGAAGCTGATCGAGCTGCTCGGGGCTCACGCGCATCACGGCGGTCTTCTTGTCGATGCGGCCCTCTTCGGCCATTTCGACGGCGATCCGCACCGAGGCGGCGCCGGTGCGCTTGCCAACGCGGGTCTGAAGCATGAACAGCGTGCCCTGCTGGATCGTGAACTCCACGTCGAGCATGTCCTTGTAATGCTTCTCGAGTTTGTTGCGGATTTCGCAGAGCTGCTCGTAGGCCTCGGGCATCTCCTCTTCCAGGTGCCACACTCCCCGGGAATCTTGTAGATGCGGCGGTAGTCGATGGCGCGCTGGTTGTTCCACGAAAGGAACACGGCGCCGATGGCGCCTTGGAGCTGTTCCCAGGAGCCCTGCGGGAAGTCGATAGCCGCTTCCTTCTTGACGATCTTCTTGTACTGGACCACCAGCTCCCGCAGCGCGGCGGCAGAGAGCTCGGCGTCGTACTTCACGCCCTCGGATTCCTTCATCTTGGTGAGCGCGTGCTCGAACTTCTCCTTGCTGACCTCGAGCACCACGTCGCTGTACATCTGAATGAAGCGACGATAGCTGTCCCAGGCGAAGCGCTCGTTGTCGCTCTCGCGGGCAAGCCCCTCGACGCTGGCGTCATTGAGGCCCAGGTTCAGGATCGTGTCCATCATTCCGGGCATCGAAGCGCGGGCGCCCGAACGAACGCTGACCAGCAGCGGCTTCTTCGGATCGCCCAGGGTGCGGCCCATCGACTTCTCGAGTCGTTTCAGACACTTCTTGACCTCGACATCGAGGCCCTTCGGCCACTTGCGGTTATTGGCGTAGAAGCCCGTACAGGCCTCCGTCGTGATGGTGAACCCCGGGGGCACGGGCACTCCCAGGTTGGACATCTCGGCCAGGCCCGCGCCCTTGCCGCCCAGCAGCTCCTTCATCGAACCATTGCCTTCAGCGGAACCGTTTCCGAAAAAGAAGATGATTTTCTTGGCCATTAATTTGTCCTTCCGAAGGGTCTCGACGCACATCCGATGCGGCATGCGGGGACCGCGCCCGGCCAGGGTAACACAAGGCGGGCTTCGCCCGCAGCAGCCAGCGGACAGCAGCGGACGGCCGGCGGAAACACCGGCGGAAACACCGGCGGCTGCTCGCGAAGAGCCGCCTACTCGCCTCGGGTAGCCAGCAAGCTGCGCTCGAGTCCCGCAAGGGCGGCGGGAGCGGCACGCAACGTGAGGATCTGCACCTTGCGCCCCTTGCTGTCGGTGCCGACGTAGCGGCTGGCCACATCGCACTCGACGCCGGGGTCGGCTTCGCCGGCAGAGACCAGCAGCCGATCGCCGATGCGGTCGTCGACCCGGGCAGCCAGCGTCAGTCCGTCGCTGGCGATATCGGACAGCAGCGCCGTGAACGACAGGCCGCCGGCCTGCATCCGGCAGTGCACGGGCCGCGGCAAGGTGGCCTTCACGCCCCGCGGCTCGGAGGTCTCGAAGGTGATTTCATAGATCCAGGCAGGCTGGGTGCGGCCCTTGACGGCGATGGGCCCCATCGGGCGGACGGGCATCTGTCCCTTGATGCGCTGGAAGGTAGCCTCCCCGATGAAGATCTGGCCCGGGCCGGTCTGGGACTCGATGCGGCTGGCCAGGTTGACCGTGTCGCCGATGACGGTGTAGTCCATCCGGCGCGGGGCGCCGATGTTGCCAGCCACGGCGGGACCCGTGTTGATGCCCACGCCCATCGAGATCGGCGGACGGCCGGCGGCGACCTGGCGGACATTGAAGGCCCCGACGGCCCGCTGCATCCCGACGGCGGCGCGCACGGCGGAGAGCGGGTCGGTCTCGCGCCCCAGGGGGCTTCCCCAGACGGCCATGATCGCGTCGCCCACGAACTTGTCGAGCGTGCCTCCCTCTCGAAAGACCTCTTCCACCATCAGCGCGAAGTAGTCGTTGAGCGAGGCCACGACGTCCTGGGGCGAGAGCTTCTCGGAAGCCGCGGTGAACCCCCGCACGTCGCTGAACAGGACCGTCACTTCCTTCAGCTCGCCGCCGGGCTGCCAGGACAGCCGGCCGGTGACGACCTCCTCGACCAGCTCCGGGGCCAGGTAGCGGGCGAGGTGAGCGCGCACCACCGACTCCTGCTCCAGCTTCACGGAGTAGCGGTCCGCCGCGAGCGCCGTGGCGCCGATCGTCGCCAGCGCGCCGAACAGCGGGCGATCCTCCGGAGTGAACGCATCTGCCACATCCGTTCTGTCCGCGTAGAGCACGCCCAGGGTGTCGCCGCGACTGGCCAGGGGAGCCGCCAGCACCGAGCGCGTGCCCGAGCGAAGCAAGCTGCCCGTCGGCTGAAGCGCCGGGTCCGAGAGGGCGTCCCCCATCAGCATCGCCGTGCCGCCCGACAGCACCCGCGCAAGCAAGGACGAACTGAAGGCGAACTCGCCTTTCCTGGCGCCGGGCTGGCTGTCGCG
>JACQFU010000536.1 GCA_016199905.1 Candidatus Wallbacteria bacterium | reverse complement strand
TCATACCGGCCTGTTCGCCGTGATGGATGGGACCACGGCAGGAGATGGCCCGGGGCCGCGCACGATGCGTCCGGTACGCAAGGACTTGATGCTGGCCAGCGGGGACCAGGTCGCCATCGACGCGGTAGCCGCCAAGATGATGGGGTTCGACCCGATGACCCTCCCCTACATCCGAGTCGCCCACGACCAGGGTCTGGGCGTCGGAAACCCCGCCGACATCGAGCTGGTCGGGGAGGACGTCTCGAAGGAAAACTGGCGCTTCGAGGTCGGCGACAACCTGGCCAGCATGGTCGGCGACTTCATGTGGTTCGGTCCGCTGAAGTGGGCGCAGAAGCTCTTCTTCCACACGCCTCTGGTTCACATGTTTGTCTTCGGCAGCGAGGCCTATCACGATTGGTTCCGGTGGCCGCTCAAGGACAGCAAGGTCTTCGAGTCCTGGCTCGCGACCAGCCCCTGGGGGCAGCTTTTCTCGACGTACGATCCGAAGACGCCCACGCCCGCCACGCAGACCGAGGCGCACGCGCGGCAGTAGGCTGGCGTCCCGCTACTGCCGGGGAGGCGAGGGACGAGGAGCGACGGCCCGTGGCGGCGCCGCGGCGCGACCCGGGGTAGCGGCACGTCCGGCAGCAGTTCCGGTGCGCGGGACAGTCGCGGCGGCGGCGGCTGAACGGGCTGCGGCCTTCGCCTCCTCGGCGAAGAAGGGCTCCTGCCTCTCGTCCACCGAGCCCAGCCAAGAGCGTTCGGCATCGGCCGGACTGAAAGAGAAGCTCGACTCGAAGGCCGTCTCCAGCTTGGCCCCTTCGCCCACGGAGTCGAGATACCGCGCGAAGGCGGGCACCCCTGAGCGCTCGAGCAGGAATCCGACGAAGTCGTAGGATTCCGCGTAGGCCAGCGCCACGCGGTCGGAAGGCAGCGCCGAAAAGCTCTGTTCCAGCGCCGCCAGCGGGAGGAAGAGGCCCTTCGCCCTGCCGCGGAACAACCGGCGCTTGAAGTAGGGCTGGTCGAGCGCCTTCTCCTGGTGCATCGCGAAGCCCTCCTGGAACCAGGCGGGAATCGGCTTGTTCAGCGCCTTGAGCGCGGCCAGGTAATGGCAGTACTCGTGACGGACCGTGTCCTCGTAGTCCTTGTCGCCCCACTTGGGATTGACGCGCAGGTCGACCCGGTTGGCTTGCTGGATGCCGCCTGCCCACGCCACCCGCACCGCGCGATCGAACTGGCCGTCGGTGTAGACCGTGACCGTGACGCGGCCGGCGCCTTCGGTCGAGAGGCCGAGGTTGTGAGAGAGCTCCTCGTGGGCCTCCTCGAAGAGCTCGAGCAGTCGGCCGGCCAGCGACGCGTGCGCTTTGTCGTTGAAATCGATGTTGAAGTGGCGCGTCTCGGACCGGGTGAACCCGCGCTTCAGCGCGACGCTCGCCTTGAGCTGTTGGTAGGCGCGTTCGGCATCGCCGTCGAGGCCGCCCAGATGACGGGCCCTTTCCCAGGCTTCCAGCGCCCGCACCGAGTCTCCCTGGAGTTGGTAGGTGCGGCCCAGGAGAAGAAGCATCTCCTTGTCCTCGGGCTTGGACGAAAGCACGTCCTCGAGCTCGCGCACCGCAAGCCCCAGCGAACCCCGATCGCGGGACTGGCCGTCCCGGATGTAAGCCGTGATCAGGTTTCGCGACGAGCTCTCGCGCAGTGGCGTCTGCCCCGCCAATTCCTTGGCCCGCTCCCAACCGACGGCGGCGTTGTAGTAATCGCCGGCCTCGAAGTACATCGACGCCATGTTCGATTGCAGTACGGCCGAGCCGTCGTCGGCGTAGTCGATCGCGTTGCGGGCCGCCTCGACGGCGCGCGTGAGATCCCGGCGCGCGTGCAGCTCGATGGCTATGTCGTTGAAGGCGCTCACGAGCGCTCGCTTGATGACGACGGACTCTCGGGGGTTGGTGGCCAACGCGAGCGACTCCTTGAAGAGGTCGGCCGCCTTCTCGTACTGGTCCACGGCATCGCCTTCGTCGGCGCCGCCGCCTTTGGCGCGCGCGGCCGCGCGCAGAGCGTCCTTGCCCTGCTGGAACAACTTGGCGCCGTCCCCGTTGAACCCGAAGGCCGAGGCCGTGACGGAGAGCACCAGAGCGCAAAGCGCTGCGTGACGCATCATGACTGCATCATATACACCAAGGGCCCGCGTGCTATATTCTCCGCGCTTCTTCCGCCGATGAGTCCCCGCGCCGCCGTTCCGCTCCGGAGTTCGCCTCCAGCCGGAGTTTTCGCGTGAGCCGCGTCTTGATTCTATGTCCCGACCGGCTCGGGCCGCGCCTGGCCGGCACGGCGATGAGGTATCTGGAAATGACGCGCGTGCTGTCTCGCACCCACTCGGTGACGCTGGCCGTACCGGCGCCTCCGGCGGGCGCGTGGCTCGATCTGGGCGGAGCGCAGCTGCTGGCGCTTGACGGTCCGGGGCTTCGGCGGCAAGCGGCGGGCGCGGACGCGGTGCTGGTGCAGGGGTACACGCTGCGCAAGCTGTCGTGGCTGGCGAAGTCGGACGTTCCCCTGGTCGTCGATCTCTACGACCCGGCCCCGCTGGCCAACCTCGAGATCGCGAGCCGATTGCCCGGCGGCCGGGCCCGGCTCGACAGCCACGAGGAGTGCCTCGGGTTCACTCTCGAGCAACTGCTTCACGGAGACTTCTTCCTGGCAGCCCACGAACGGGCGCGCGACTTCTGGCTGGGAATGCTGACGGCGCTGGGACGGGTCGATCCGGATTCGGCCGCATCGGACGGACAGCTGCTCCGCCTGCTCGGAGTCGTCCCTACCGGCGTGCCGGATCGGGAACCGCCGCCGGCTTCGGTGCCTCCCAGCCACCCGGCCTACGCGGGCGGCCGCCGCCCCTTCGTCTGGAGCGGCGGCATATGGGACTGGATGGATGCAGAGACCCTTTTGAGAGCATTTGCACGCGTGGCCGAGAAGACGCCGTCGGCGGCGCTCCTCTTCTTGGGCACCAGGCACCCCAATCCGGACGTGCCGCCTCAAGGCGCTCCGGCGCGCGCGGAGGCGCTGGCGCGCGAGCTGGGCCTGCTCGATCGCAACGTCTTCTTCGGCGACTGGGTGGCCTACGACGAGCGTCACCGCTGGCTGGCCCACGCCCTGGCGGGCGTCAGCCTGCACGGCGACCACCTGGAGACCCGCTTTGCCTGGCGCACGCGACTGCTCGATCACCTCTGGCTCGGTCTGCCGTCGCTGGTCAGCCGCGGCGACACGCTCGGCGAACGGATGGAGCGGGGGGGCGCGGCCCTCGGCGCGAATCCGGGCGACGCGGCGGCCGTAGAAGCAGGACTGAATCTCCTGCTCGAGGATGCCGCTCTCCGCGAAGGACAGGCGGCAGCGGCGCGGCGGCTGGCCGCGGAGCTGCGCTGGCCGCGCGTCATCGGTCCGCTGGAGAGTTTCTTGAAGGCCCCGTACACGACTCGCCGGCGCGATCAGCGGCTGCGTTACGTCGACTATCTCAAGGAGTTTCTCCCGCACTCGCCGCTCCACTCCGCGGGGCTTGCCCGCATGCGCCGCATATACGCCCGGGAGGGCGGCGGCGGCGTGGTGCGCCGGGCCTTTCGGCGGGCGGCTCGCGCCGTCGGCCTCGAAGGGCGCCCGGGGCGGCGCCCGGAGAGCTGAGCCGTGGAGGACGAAGCCGCGATCGAGCTTCGCGACGTCTGGCAGCGGTTCCCTGCGCGCGGGCCGGGAAGCGGCATCGTCCGGCAAGTCCGCGAGCGGCTGTTCCCGGCGGAGCGACGCGACGGCCTTCACGCCCTGCAAGAGGTGACCCTTCAGGTCCGGCGCGGAGAAGCCCTCGGAGTCATCGGCTCCAACGGGTCCGGTAAGAGCACGCTGCTCCGCGTGATGGCCGGCATCCTCGCGCCCACCCGCGGGCAGGTCGAAGTGCGAGGCCGCGTCGCGCTGATGTCGGACCTCGCCGCGGGACTGGAGCCCGACTTCACTGGCCGCGAGAACATCTCGTGGGGCGGGTGCGTGCGCGGTCTCTCCCGCGACGCCGCGGAACGCCTGGCGCCCCAGGTCGAGGACTTCTCCGGCCTGTCGGGCTGGATGGACACGCCCATCCGCTTCTACTCGGCCGGGATGCAG
>JACQFU010000535.1 GCA_016199905.1 Candidatus Wallbacteria bacterium | reverse complement strand
TCCCAGCATGAACTGGCGCATCATGAAGATGCCGAACGGACTCGAGAGAGACGGGAGCATCACCGCGGCAAGGGTGTCGACCAGTCCCAGGTTCCGCATCAGCAGGAACAGCGGCACGATCAGCACCTGGCCCGGGATCATCATCGTTCCGAGGATGAACCAGAAGAGGACGCCGCGGCCGGCGAACTCCTTGCGGGCAAAAGCGTAGCCCGCCATCGAATCGAACACGACGTGCAGGGTCGTGGCAACGCCGCAGACCAGAAGCGTGTTGGCGAACCACCGGCCCATGCGCGCGTGCTTCCATAAGATGCGGAAGTTCTCCAGTGACAGATCCGACAGGCCCGATACGGGCAGGATAGCGGTGGTACGCACCAACTCGGGCTTGACCAGCGAGGTCAGGAACATCCAGGCGAGCGGGAACAGCGACAGCAGCGCCCAGAGCAGCAGGAGGAGATATAGAAACCCGCGTCCCAGCATGGTCGGCGACGAGGCGAAGCATAGCACGGCAAGCCAAGGGCCTGGTGCGGATCGAGGACTCAGCGACCGGGTTCTTGCCAACGCAAGGCCTGGACGCAGTTGCGACCGGCTACGAGAAGTTCTCCGCCGGCAGCGACGCAGAGTCCTCGCCAGAGGGCCGTGCGATCCTCGGGGAACCGATCGGGATCGGCGGGAGGGATGTCGGACGGTGGGCCCGCCAGGCGGCCGTCGAGGGTGAAGCGGACAATCCGCGAGTCCTCTGGGCAAAGCACCAGCAGCCACTCATGACGGGCGTCCAGGGCCAGGTCTCCGAAGGCGGAGGTGGTGGGACTCATCCACTGACGCAGCAGAGCGCCGGCCGGCCCGTAGACGGCGAGCCGGCCCGTCCGGGCCGAATAGACGGCCAGGTCGCCTGAGGGGAGGACGGCCAGCGAGGTGGCGGGAACGGCGTCGAAGCTCGCTTCCCGGCGGCCGTTCGTCGAGAATCGATGGAGCTTCCCCGCGCTCGGATCGGCCACGAACAGCCGCGCGCGTTTCTCGTCGGCGGCCAGCGCTCCCGGGGCCTCGAAGCGTCCTTCGGCGCTCAGCTCTGCCAGCGCCCGTCCGTCCGCGCCGAACCCCAGGACGGTCCGGCGCGATGGCCAACTCAGGCGAAAGCTTCCGTCGGCGAGCCACGCAAGATCGGGCAGGCTCACGTTGTTGGTGTGATCCTGAGCCGTGGCGTCGGACAGTGGCAACCGAGGGAGTCCTAGCAGGTCCGGCTGCCGCTCCCCGTCAGACACTCGCAACACCGTCCCCAAAGGGTCGCCGGCGAGGCCCACCGCAAGACCGTTCCGGGCGCGCAGTCGACACGGCCCTTGGCCTTGCCGGCTCGTTTGAGTCCAGATGGAGACGAGGGAGAGCCCGGTGGGTGTTTCGACGGTGGGCGGGGCCTTGAAGAGCGAGGTCTGGAGCGTGAAGGGGAGCGTTTCCGTGGGACCGAGGGGGCGTGGGCACCTCTCGCCGTGGGGGCGCCACCGGAGCAACTGCGGCGTCTGACGCAGGCGGAGCGGCGCAGTCCAGTGGAACGCGAAGTCGTGGTAGCCCCGGTGCAGGAGCGCTCGCAAGCTCCAGGGTTCGTCCTGGTCGCGCAGCGTGCGGTGGTCGATTTCCAGCAGCGACGGAGTCTGGGCCAGGCACTCGAAGTCGTACCAACCCGTCTTGGCGCAGTAGAGCGAGCCACCCCAGCAGACGCGGCTGGTGCCCGAGGGTAGGGGCGCCTCCAGCAGGCTCGACTCGTCGGTCTCCAGCACCACGTCGGGGTGGGGGCGGTCGCTGATCACGACCCGGCGCAGCCCGCACTGCAGGTACTGCTGACGGCCGCCTGCCAGGTGCCAGAGGTGCCACTCGCCGGGAGTGCCCGTCTTCTGGGACCAGCGGCCGAAGTTCCCCACGGCGCTGCGCAGCTCCTCCTCCTCGGCGTCGGGCAGCCCCTCGGGAGCGTGCCAGATCAACCGGCCCGCGCTTGCGCGGTGAGCGAGCGAGGAACCGGGGGCCAGGTCCCGCAACTTGTAGAGCCGCGCCAGGAACGTCAGCTCGGGCGCCACGGGGGCGAGCATCTTCAGGTCGGGATAGGCGATGGCGAAGAGCGGCACGGCCACCGGGACGCCGCGGGCGAGCTCGCCGCCGTAGCGGAGCACGCGCTGTTGCCCGGTGCCGGCGTTGCGGTCGAGCATCCAGTACATCGGTCCTGTCAGCTGTTGGAACGCGGCGTGGACCGCCACGGCGCACGCCAGGAGCGGGGCCGTTCGCGCCAGCAGCGCCGAAGCTCCGGCGCCGGCGACGGCCCCCGCGGCCAGCAACGGACTCGCGGTCTCGAGCAACAGGAAACGGCGGGCGTCCACCCTTTCGTTCAGCGTCAGCAGGGGAGGAAGCGAGCAGAAGATCCAGAGGAGCGGCACGGCCAGCGCGCCAAACCCGACCAAACGGATGCGTCGAGTCCAGTAGATTGCCCCCGCGCCCAACCAGGGCAGCGCCCAGGCGGTTCCCAGCGGGACACCCGAACGGCACGGGAGCCGCTCCAGCAGCACGTCCGCGACCTGGCGGACTCCGAAATCGTCCGCCGGCGGGTGGCCGAAGAGGAACGTGTTGCCCCGAAGACGGTCGGTCAGGTCGGCGCGATACGGATAAAGCGGCGCCAGTGCTACCGCGAGGCCCACGGCGGCCGTGGCGGCCAGGCGCAGGCTCTCGACGGGCGGCGGCCGGGCGATCGCCCGTGAGAGCAACACTCCCACAGGCAGGAGGGCGCCGGCCAGCACCAGCGCCGCGAGGTGGACGTGAACCATCGCTCCTATCGCCAGCCCTGCCGCGAAGGCCAGCAGCGCGCTGCCGAGCTTCATGGCCAGGCAGAGCAGCAGCAGGGCCAGCGCCGCGAGTCCGGGCAGCTCGCCCATTCCATTGATCAGTCGCGCGAAGTAGATGTTCCAGGGCGACAGGGCGAACCAGACAGCGCCTGTCATCGCCGGTCCGCGCCCCGCCAGCAATCGCAGCAGCGCGTAAACGGCCGGACAACCCAGCGCGTTGAGAAGGGCTACGGGCAGCCGCAGTGTCCAGACGTCTGCTCCCAGCAGCCGAGCGCTGGCCGCCGCGAGATGCGCGAAGCCCAGGGTTTCGCCCCGGAACGCCTGGGTATCGACTGGCCCGACGGACTTCCCGTCCAGGATGTCCAGCGCCGTGTTGCCGTCGACGCCCTCGTCGGCGTTGATGCAGCCCGGAAGGCACTGGAGGCCCTGGACCCGAAGGAGCAAGGCCAGCGCAAGGACCGCGGCCAGCAGCGCCGTGTCGCTTTTCCAGGACCACGGCGCGCGCGCAGCCGGGGCGGCCTGGCTCGTGGCGAGGGCGAAGGCGCCGAGCGCCACGGCGCCCGCAAGTTGCGCCCGAGCCCCGCCTGCGGCCATCCACCAGGGCGAGGCGAAACCGAGCGTCAGGAAAATCGCGCCAGGAATAGCATCACGCCAACTTCCGGGCTTTGTTTCTTGCGTCATTCCCCGCGCGTCCGCCGCCGCCGGACGCTCCTGCAGAAGTGTAGCACTGTGGGGGGCGCGTCACCCTGCCCCGCGCCACGCATCCCGGCCTGTCTCGTCTACAATCTCTTCTCGTGTCCTGTCCCGCGATCGAAGTCGAGGGTCTGCGCCGCTCGTTCCGCCGCCCGCGCAAGGCGCCTGCGGGTGCCGGCTGGTTGAGCCGCGCGTTTCCCGGCCACGAGCGCGTCGAGGTCTTGCGCGACATCAGCTTCCGGGTGGAGCGCGGCGAGGTCGTGGGCTACATCGGCCCCAACGGCAGCGGCAAGTCGACGACCATCAAGTGCCTGACCGGCGTGCTCGTTCCCTCCGCGGGCAAGGTCGAGTGCCTGGGCCTGGTTCCCTGGGAGCAGCGGCTGGAGTACACCGCGCAGATCGGCGTGCTCTTCGGGCAGAAGAGCCTGCTCTTCTGGGACTTGCCGGTCTCCGACGCGCTGGAGGTCTACCGCCGGATCTACGGGGTC
>JACQFU010000534.1 GCA_016199905.1 Candidatus Wallbacteria bacterium | reverse complement strand
CTCGCATTCCGAGCGGCGCCACGCCGACGTTGGTTCGCGGGTCGCCGGGAGTTCGCGTCATCTCGGGACCGTCGCCTGCGGTGGTGCTGTCGTCGGCGCCCACGTTTCCGTGGGTGCCCGTGACCGCCGCGGCTTGCGTGACGCTGCTGGTGGCAGCGGGGCTGGCGGCGTTGACCGTGTACCTGCCCCGTGAGGAGAAGCAGCCGCAACCCGCGGCGGGACCGCTCGCGTGGCTGGTCCGGGACTCCAAGAGCTCCAGGCCGCTCGACGCAGCGACTCGTCCCCTCGTCGCCGTTCGGCTGGAGCCGCAGGGGGCCGCCGCCCGCCCGCAGCCGGCGCCTCCCGCGCCCGCTCCACCGTCCGCGGCCGTGCCCGCGGTAGCGCCGCCACCCGCGCCGCCACCCGCGCCGCGACTGGCGAGGCGGGCGGGCGAGAGCAACCTGGCGTGGCTGACCCGGGAGCCCGAGAGCCGCGCAGCCTTCCAGGCCTGCCTGGCGAGCGAGGCCGATCGCCTCTCGATCGAGGCGATACTCTCGCCCCGGCAGCGGCAATCGGCGGCGGTGGCGGCGCTGCTGGCGAGGCTCAAGATGGAGTTTGGGGAGACCAGCGCGGTGGCGCCGCTGGTGCGCGGCGCGCTCGATCGATCGGCGAACGGCCTGCTCGTGCCCCAGGACATAAGAGACTTGATGGATGAAGTGTGTCGCTGGCTAGGAGACGTGACGCTCCTCACGGAGACGGCGCCGGTGCTGCCGACCGAGGTGTCGGGGATCGAGCCGTCGCTCAGGCGTGGCCGGCACCTGCTGGGCAAGCGGGATGCAGTTGGGGCGCTCGAGGTCTACAGGGCGCTGGTGGAGAGCGGGTACCCGGAAGCCGGGGTGTGGCTGCCGAGGGCCGTGGCGCACCTGGTGGCCGGAGACAGCTTCGGCGCCGCGTTGGACTCCAGGCTTTATCTGGCGAATCCGGGCATGGAGCGCGGGAAGACCGTGGCCGTCTTCGTCTTTTCGGAAGCCGTCGGCACGCTGGGCTCGCGCCGGCTCGCCGCCCGGGCGCGGGTAGAGCTAGCCTCGCTGCCGCTGCCTCCCAGCCAACTGCAGGAGCTGCTCGAGTGGGACCGGAGGCTGGTGGAGCGCTCCCGCGAGAAACCCTCGGACTCGGTGGATGACTTGCCTGTCTCGGCAGTGCTCTTGGAAGGCCCGGCCGGCAAAGACGAGTGGGCGGCGCGAGGCTGGCCGCTCAAGGCTTTCGAGGCGCTGGCGGAATCGCCCGACGCGGAGCGCGTCGCGAACGGCCCCGAGCTCTTCCCCAGGCTCTATCGGTTCCTTTCGGGGCCGTGACGGAGAACGCCGGCAGGGCGGGCGCACCGATGCTCCCCTCCGGGGCCTCCCCTACTTCACCTTCACCGAGTAGACTCCGTCCCAGTCCGGGGACGGTGGAGCCTTGGCATAGGCGGCGGCGCGCTCCAGCATCACGCTAGAGGGACCGTCCTCGGGAACGACCTCCAGCGCGCGGCGGAAAGCCTGGATGGCGCCTGCGAAGTCGTGGGCCCGATACGCCGCGAGCCCCTTCGCGTAACCGTCCAGCAACTCCAGAAGCTCCGCGGGCAAACTGGTGGTCTTGGGCGCCAGCGGCTCGTAGAGCGAGACGGGCGTCTTGCGGCCGACCACCCGCACGCGGTCGACCTCACGGGCCCAGAAGGCGTCTCCCGTCTGCAAGTAGGTGTCGGCCGTGATGAGGACCTCGGTGTGGTACTCCTTGTTGGTCGGCTCCAGGCGCGCGCCGAGGTTCACGTTGTCGCCCAGGACGGTGAGGCTCTTGCGGACGGCGCTGCCGAAGTTGCCGACGACCATCTCGCCCGTGTTCAGGCCGATACGCATCGAAAGGTCCGGATGGCCCATCTCGATGGCAAGCTCGGCCATCTTGTCGCGCATCTCGATGGCCGCGGCCACGGCGCGGCGGGCGTGGTCCTGGTAGTAGCCGACGGGCCAGCCGAAGAAGGCGACCACGGCGTCTCCCACGTACTTGTCGAGCGTGCCCCAGTGGCGGAAGACGATGTTGGTCATCGCCGTGAGGTACATGTTGAGGAGCCGCGCCAGCTCCTGCGGATCGCCCACTTTCTCGGACAGCGTCGAGAAGCCTTTCAAGTCCGTGAAGAGCACCGTCAGCACGGCGCGCTCCGGCTCCGCGTTCATCGCCTCCGGGTCGGACATGATGCGGTCGATCAACGCCGGGGGGACGTACTTCGAGAAAGCGCTGCGCAGCTCTTCGGCCGTGGCAAGCTCTCGCTCCAGGCTCGCCTGCGACGAAGCCAGCTGCTCGTCCTTGCGACGCAGCTCCCGGGCGCCGGAAAGCGCAAGGCCCAGGAGCGAAGCCAGAGTCGAAAGATGCGCCAGGGTGTCCGAGTCGTAGGAGTCCGTGTCCAGACGGGCCACGTTCAGCAGCGCCCTGACCTCGCCGTCGATCTTCACCGGCACGCAGACCTTGCAGGCAAGCGGCCCCTTCGCCAGCGCGCGCCGCAGCTCCGGGTTTGCCAGGCTATGCTCGCCGTAGATCTCGCCGAACATCGCGGCGTGGCCAAGGAAGTTGGCGTCCCCGCGCCCCACTCGCACCGAGGCTATCTCCGCCAGCGCGCGTCCCTCCGAGCGCTGGGGCCAGTAGACCTGCCGATTGTCGTCGCACCCCAGCACGTGGTACTCCCGCACCCCGATGTCCTCCATCAGGATTTCCCGCAAGGTCTTGTAGATCTCCTCTTCCTGCTTCAGGCCCGCCAGCTTCTGGAAGCGCCGGAAGATGCGGTTCACGCGCTCGGCGATGCCTGGGCCGCGGCGCACGAGCTTGTCCGCCAGCGCCTTGAGCGATTGCTCGAAGAACTCGTGGAAAAGCACGTTCAGCAACGCGGCCACCACCGCGTACAAGTAGAAGTTCACCCAGAGCAAAGGGTGCCGGCCGGGCGGAAGCGGCAAGAACGCCGGCACTCGCGCCTGCGCCAGGTAGCGAAAGAGCCAGTAGAGGGCCGTCCCCTGAAATGCGAGCGAGAAGATCGTGAGCGCCCCCGACCCCATCGCGGCCGTGAAGAACACGTTCACGTAGGCTCGCCAGAGGCCGGCGAACGGCAGGAGTGTGAAGAGAAAGCCCCAACTCACGCCCGTGAGCGAGACCAGCAAGGAGTGGCGCTCGGCCAGCATCGGCAGCGCTCCGCCAAGCAGCGTGAAGAGATACGGTCCGTGCGGCAGCAGCATCTGCATCACGCCCAGGAGCGCCTTCAAGAAAAGCCCCAACGACGCGCCCAGCGCCGCGTGATAGGCCGCCAGACGCCTGAGCTGGCGTCTTTCCCGGTTCGCCTCCAACACGCGCGAGAGGCAGCCGCTGCAGACGAAGGTCATGTCCCACGCCCCCAGCGCCTCGCGCTCCAGGGCCTCCCGTTCCTCGAGTCGGAGCGTCTCGGGATCGCTGCAGTCGGCCAGGGGCTTCTCGGTGCGGCACACGCGGCAGATCACGGCCAGCACCTGCGCGCGCGCGCCGGGGCCGGCCGCGCGGAACAGGCTCGTGCCCTGGTCGCCCGACTGAGGCCGCAGCTCGCCGGCACGGAAGTCGAACACGAACGACAGTTCCTTCAGGAGTTGGCCGTGGCGATCCAGGAAGTCGACCAGCCCCAGGGTCGGCTTAGCCAGGAACACCAGCTCCAGCGCCGATGGCGCCCGAGGAGTCGCCCGAGACACGAGGATCCGCTCCACGCGCGTTCCCTCGGGGTCCGATACCTGCGCGAAGAGCGCCGCTCCGCCGTCGTCGAGCAGGAACTGCGCGCGGATGTGGAACCCCTCGCCGGCCGCGGAGAGCAAGGTCAAGGCGCGCGCCCGGGAAAACGCGCCCGCCGGTCCGCACTCCTTCGGCCCCGCAAGCGCGTAACCCTCTCCCGTAAACGGCGGCGTGCCCAGGGTGCCGTCGCGCGGGTTGAGCACGCACGACAGGTCGCCGAGCCGCAGGCCCGCGGCGTCGAAGAAATCGAGCTGCACGTTGAGCACGGTGGCCGGGACCGTGAACGACGCGGCGCGGCCGCTGCCGCCGCCCGGAAAGGCCACCACGGCCAGCTCGGCGCCGTCGCGCTTGCCGCTGGGCCAAAGCGAGTATTGCAACCGCGTCGAGCGACCGCCGTCGTCGAGCGCCACCGCCAGCTCCAGCCGGTCGGTCTTGCGGCTGAAGACGACGTTGACCGCGGAGGGAAAACGGTAATGACCTCGCGGTCCGAATCCGAGCGGCGCGCCCTCGTTCATCGGCCTCCGAGCAGACCGTCGAGAATGCCATAGCCCGCTCCGGCCGCGGACTGGCGTCTCTGCTCGACGCTCTGGCCGTCCTGCAGAAGAGTGAAATCCAGGCTGCCGAACTTGCAGGCGCGACAATGCGCCAGCGCCGCCCGGACCCCCGTGCGCGTGTCCTTCGGCAATCGCAGCCGCGTCGCGACGATCGCCTCCGCCTCCGCCCGCGCGGCGTCCTCTCTGGCCCGGCCGAGCTTCATCAGACGATCGATGGCGAAGAGGTCCTCGCCAGCCGGCGCTGTGAAGAGTAGGTGGCGCGAGAGCGTCTCCCCGCATTTCGGACAGGGGTCGGCGATGCCGAGGAGTTTCTTGAGCTGATCGAAGAGGGACATGCGGGCGCGCGCCGGATAGCGCTCCTCTACTCCCTATTAATACAGGGTGTCCCGGGAGAAAACGGCGGCACTCGCATCGCGTAGGCCAGGACGTAGGCGCGGCCGGCGGCCAGCGTGAGCAGCAGGCGGTCGCGGCCCAGGTGGCGCGCGATGGCGCCGGAGCAGACGATTGCCGGGGCGCGGCGAGCGTGGCCGGGATCGACGTCCAGGTCTTGCCAGTCGAAGCCCGCGTCGTAGGGCAACCCGAGAGCCTTGAAGCAAGCCTCTTTGGCGGAGAAGAGTGCGGCGTAGTGTCTTAGCGGATCGCGCGAGGACTGGGCCCTGCGACGCTCGGCCGGCGTGAAGACACGGGCCGCGAAGGCCTCTGGGCTGCGGTCGAGAGAGCGGGCGAGTCTGGCGATCTGGACGAGATCGATCCCGCACGTCGGGAATGTGTCCGGCGGATGTGTCATTTTCGTGGCACAGCGTAATCCCACTTGCAGCCTGACATCCAAGGTTGTAGATCTTGCGTTGGAATCAGCCGTTGGATGCGAGGAGGCAATCGTCGATGAGAAAGTCCGTTCTTGTGTTGCTCGCGGGGCTGGTATCGACCAGTCCGTCATTCGCCGCTCTGAGCGTGCACGTCACGGCCGATGGGGAGTCGAAGGTCTACCTGGGAAGCACTTACCTGGGCACGACGCCGATCGACATCCATGGCGTGAAGCTGGGGACGCACACGCTCAAGGTGAAGAACGTGCAGACCGGTGAAGTGCAGACTTTTTCCGTGGTGTCGAGCAAGGTCGCCAACACCGAGAAGTCGCTTCACGCCGATTTCGCCGGGGGGTCGGCCTCCGGCGCCTCCGCCGCCCCGCGCGCCAGCGCCCGCTACCGCGTGGAGCCGTACGATCCGCCCCAAAGAAGCTACGCAGCTCCGGAGTACGGGTACGCGCCGTACTCTGCCTATGGCAACTACGCGCCGGCCTACAGTCCCGCGCCGTACTATCCGGCCCCAGCCGCGGTCCCGTACTACGCCGCCGAGCCAGCCTATTACCCGGCGCCGGTCTACAGTTCGCCGTACTACGGCGGCGCGTCGTGCTATCGCAGCCCGTACTACGGGCGCGACCGCTCGGGTGTGGAGTTCCGCAACGTGATCTTGGGCGCGGCGCTGGCCAACGAGGTCTTCAACAACGGCCGCCACAGCCGCCGGGACTTCCGGCGCGGTCTGGTCGGCGCGGGCTTGGTGAACGAGTTGGTGCTTGGGAGCTCGAGACATGGTCGCGGCGGGTATCGAGGCGGCTTCTTCGGGTTCTGAACGAACCGGCAGCTCGCCTCTTTGCGAGGCTCGGTAGGGCGGGCGTCTCTGCCTACCCCGGCGGCGTGCGTTCCCGTGGGCAGGCACGGAGGCTTGCCCGAGCGGATTGCCGGCTCGGCGGGCACTCACCTCCCGCGTCTCCCGCATCCGGCGCCGCTCCTGCGTGCTATCATCGTCGTCCAAGCTAGCGGGAGGGAGTTGTGTCCAGAGACGCTTTCTACATCACGACGGCGATCGATTACGTGAATGCAGAGCCCCATATGGGGCATGCCTACGAGAAGGTCGGGGCCGACGCGATGGCGCGCTACCAGCGGTTGCGCGGGCGGCGAGTGCGCTACACCATCGGCACCGACGAGCACGGGCAGAAGGTGGCCGAATCGGCTGCCGCGCGAGGATTGTCGCCACAGGCGCACGTGGACAGCATCGCCGGCCGGTTTCAGGAGGCCTGGCGCCAGCTCGAGATCTCCAACGACGACTTCATCCGCACGACGGAGAAGCGCCACCACGCGAGCGTCGCGGAGCTTTTCCGGCGCGTGCAGCTGGCCGGCGATCTCTACCTGGGCGATTACGTCGGGTGGTACTGCAAATCCGACGAGACCTTCTGGCCGGAGGGCAAGCTGGTGGAGGGGAACTGCCCGACGTGCAACCGGCCCGTACAGAAGATCACAGAGCGAAACTGGTTCTTCAAGCTGTCGCGATACACCGAGCCGTTGAAGCGCCACTTCGAGGTGAACCCGGAGTTCGTGCTGCCCGTGGGGCGGCGCCAGGAGATGCTGAACATTCTGGAAGAGGGGCTGGAGGACCTATCGATTTCGCGCTCCACCTTCGACTGGGGCATCCCGTTCCCGGGCGCTCCCGGACACGTCGTCTACGTCTGGTTCGACGCGCTGATCAACTACATCACGTCGGTGGGATTTCCCGCTGACGAGGCGAGCTTCGGGACGTTCTGGCCTGCGGACTACCACGTGATCGGCAAGGACATCGCGAAGTTCCACACGATCATCTGGCCGGCGATGCTGCTTGCGGCGGGGCTGCCGCTTCCTCGGCACGTGTTCATCCACGGTTTCGTGATGACGCCGACGGGCAAGATGTCCAAGTCGGTGGGCAACGTGATCGCGCCGGGCGAAATGGCGGGCAAGTACGGCGCCGATGCGCTGCGGTACACGCTCCTGCGCGAAATTGCCTGGGGACAGGACGGCGTGATCAGCGAGGAGATCCTCGTCAACCGTTACAACCGCGACCTGGCCAACGACCTGGGCAACTTGCTCCACCGGATCGCGACGATCGTCGAAAAGCACTTCGGCGGCGTGTTGCCGCCCGTGTCCGAGGCGGATGCCGGGCCGCTGGAGGCGGAGCTGCGAGCTGCGGCGCGCAAGGCGGCCACGGACGCTGCGGCGGGCTACGACGTCTTCTCGTTCCACCAGGCGCTGGAAGGGGCCTGGGGACTGGTGCGGGCGGCGAACCAGTACGTGGATCGAACGGAGCCGTGGAAGTGGGCCGCAGGCAAGGCGGGCGACGGCAAGAAGGACGCACTTGCGCCCGACGCACCGACGGCGCGGCGGCGGCTTGGGACCATCCTGACGCTCGGGGCCGACGCGTTGCGTCAGGCGGCGACGATGCTGTTCCCGGTCATCCCCGGCACGTGCCAGCGCATCCGGGACGCGCTCGGCGCGGCAGGACCCGTGGTTTGGGACTCGGAAGGTCTTTTGGCGGGCAGTCTAGCGGGTTGTCGCGTCGTGAGAGGCGAGCCGCTCTTCCCGCGCATCGAGCCGCAGTCCAAGGCCGAGGTCGCCGTGCCCGTGAAGCCCGCGGCTGCCGCGAAGTCCGCGTCCGCCAGGGCCGCGCTTGCCGCCCCGCCTGCCGAGCTGGCTTACGACGACTTCATGAAAGCCGACCTGCGCGTGGCCAAGGTGCTGGAGGCGAGCCGCGTGCCCAACGCCGACAAGCTTCTGCAGTTGAAGCTCTCGCTCGGCGACGGGCAGGAACGTCAGGTCGTCGCGGGCATCGCACAGAGCTACGCCCCGGAGGCGCTTGTCGGATTGCAGGTCGTGCTGGTGGCGAACCTGAAGCCGGCGAAGATCCGGGGGATCGAGAGCCACGGGATGATCCTGGCCGCGACCGACGGCGACGGGAAGCACCGCGTCGTGACGCCGGATGGGCCGGCGCCGGCGGGTGGACGGGTCAAGTAGGCTGCCCCCTCATCTGGGGCCGGTTCCAGCAAGCTCCCTGGCCAGGATCTCCGCCACGCGCTCGTGGCCCTGTTCGGTGAGGTGCACCTCGTCGATGAAGAGAGCGGCGCGCTCTTTTGGGTCCGAGGGGAGCTGCGCATGCGCGTCGACGAAGGCGACGCCGGCGCGGGCGGCGGCCCGGGCCATGGCCTCGCGGTAGTCGCGCCGCGCTTCGGGGGCCCGGTGGGCCTCGCTCACCAGGACAGGGCGGAAGCCTTGCTCCTTGCCCAGCGCGGCGAACCGGAGCAGGTTGACTTCAAAGGCGGCGACCGGCACGCGCGCGCGCGGCGTGCAGAGGTACGGCAAGAGGGCCACCCGCAGCGAGTGGACGCCGCGCTGCACCAGCACGTAGAGCCTCAGCGAGCGGGCCATCTCCGCTAGCCGCCAGGCGCCGCCGCCGGCCGCGCGGGCCGAGAGCCACGTCCAGTACT
>JACQFU010000002.1 GCA_016199905.1 Candidatus Wallbacteria bacterium | reverse complement strand
GCCGGTCGGGAGGATGCTGCCTTCGTTGCCTTCCGGGAGGCAGCAAGACGCGGCCCCGCTCAGGCACGAAGGCGGCCGGAGCAGCCGCCGGCACAACGGCCAGGAGCTGCCCTTGCGTGAAGAGCAAGTCGGCACCCGGCGACTTGGAGTGGCTGTGTCCGATTGCCTCGCGGCCCACCTCGCCGCTTTGGGCCACCGCTGCATGCTGGTGGCGCGGAATCCAACCGTGCGCCGCGATGTGGGCAAACTCCTCTGCCGAGCAGAGGGCCACGATGAAGAGCGCCGCCACACCCAGCGAGCACAACAGGCGGCAGCTCAGCGGAACCCGGGTCGTTCGCATTGAGCGGATGGTATCACAAATGACGATGGAAGCAAACCTTTTTTGTCGATCGCCAACAGCCTCACTTCTCTTTTGTCTCCACACGAGTGCCGGCGCGCAGCCGTCTACTTCAATGATCGCGCCGATTCCGACACGTTCGATCAGCCCAGGCGATGCCTCGAGCCCGAAAATGGCCGCCGCGCTGTTCGACGTGACGCGCGTGCTGGATGCGCTCGAGATAGCGTACATGCTGACGGGGTCGATGGCGCTCAGTCTTTATGTGATGCCCCGGATGACCAGGGATCTCGATCTGGTCGTAGAGATAGGGAGCGATCAGGCGCAGGCCTTGTGCCGGGCTCTGGAGGCCACGCATTGCATCGATGAGCGGAAGATCCTGGATGCCATAGCCCATCGGTTCATGTTCAACGTCATCCGGCTAGAACCGCCAGTGAAGCTCGACTTTGTGATTCGAAAATCGGCTCCCTATCGGACAATGGAGTTCGGCCGCAGACGCCGGATGGAGATCGATGGACAGGCGCTGTGGGTGGTCTCCCCCGAGGATCTGCTGCTGGCCAAGCTCTTCTGGGCCAAGGCGCCACTGGGTCCTCCGCATGCCCCCGCCACTTCGCCGCCTGCTGGCCTACGAGCCCTCGTTGGTGAGCTCTGAATCCCCACTTCCGCAGCCTCGTTACGGACGGGGCCTACGGCTGGGGCGCCCAGCAGTTCAAGTCGCCCACGGACGTGGCCGTCGCCGCCGACCGGACGCTCTACGTGGCCGACGCCGGAAACCGGCGCGTGCAGGTGTTCGACCGCTTCGACCGGCAGCTCGCGATCCTCAACGGACCTTTCGAGTCGCTCGAAAACCTCTGCCTCGACGCCGACGGATTTCTCTACGTCATCGACTCGAAGGCCAACAAAATATTCAGCTACACGAGCGAACGAGTACTGGTCGCGACCTACCCCTCACCTGGCGACGACTATGCGTTCGACGTTCCGACCGACTGCGCGCGGGGGCCGGATGGAACTTTGTACGTCGTCGGCAGCGGGCACGGGCAGGTCCTTCTGCTGGAGGAGGTCCGGAGCGTCTTTCGCCGGACGGGGAATCTGGCCGTGAAAGCCGAAACCCGGCGCTGACCTTACAGACGAACGGCCGCTCCCCCGCGGAAATCCCAGGTTTGAACCTCCCATCGCCTTGGGCACCGGACGGCAGAAAGCACGAGGACAGCGGACCCGCCGGGGACGGGGCTTACTCTTGTGCCCAGCCCGGACGTGTGCTCTAGTGCAATAGCGGCATGCGGATATAGGCAGCCGACTCGAGATGGAGTTGCAGGACTAGCCAGGTCGGGCACCTGGCTAACAGGAGTTCGGTTTCCCGAAAGCCACTGGATGTAGACAGTGGGCGATTGAAGGCTGAAAGACCGCCAAGAATGGCGAGCTTCCAGCGCTTCAGGTGTAGACGCAAAGGAGGGGCTCGATGAGCCGGACTCTGGGCCTCCTGGCCGCAATCGTGTTTCTGGCCCTGCCTCAGGCCGCCTGGGCGGGGCCGGTGCAGCGAAGCTGGGTGAGTAGATTTCCGCTTGCTCGGTCTTCCCACGCCCTGGCCTTCGACCGCGCGAGAAGTCGGTCGGTGCTGTTCGGGGGCCAGCGCGTCGGCAGATTGCTGTCGGATACCTGGGAGTGGGACGGGACCAGGTGGGGCCAGAAGTTTCCACCGACCTCGCCGCTATCCCGGTCCGATCACGCGCTGGCCTATGACAGCGCGCGCGACCGGACGGTGCTTTTCGGGGGCGCCTCCAGCACCCAGGGCATCCTAGCGGACACCTGGGAGTGGAACGGGACCACGTGGAGCCAGAAGTTGCCCGCGACGTCGCCGCCTGCCCGGGACTATGACGCGCTGGCCTACGACAGCGTGCGGGGCCGGACCTTGCTATTCGGGGGACAAGCCAGCACCAGCGGCGTCTATCTGGCGGACACGTGGGAGTGGAACGGGACGACGTGGAGCCAGAGCATCTCCGCGAGCTTGCCGCCCGCCCGGTATGTTCACGCGCTTGCTTACGACAGCTCGCGGGATCGGACGGTGCTGTTTGGAGGCTCGACCGGGTTCGACTATCTTGCGGATACTTGGGAGTGGGACGGGACCACCTGGAGCCAGAAGATCCCCGCGGTTTCGCCGCCTGCGCGCTACGCCCCCGCGCTGACCTACGACAGCACACGAGGCCGGACGGTTTTGTTCGGAGGAATCGGCAGCGACTTCATCCATCTCGCCGATACGTGGGAGTGGGACGGGACCACTTGGAACCAGGGAATCACCGCGACTGCGCCGCCGGCGCGAAGCTATCCAGCGCTGGCCTACGATAGTGCGCGCGGACGGACGGTGCTCTTCGGAGGCGTCAACGGCGTCTCCATGGCGGACACCTGGGAGTGGGACGGAACCGCGTGGAGCCAGAAGCTTCCCGCGACGTCACCGCCTGCCCGGTTTGCCCACGCGTTGGCCTACGACAGCACGCGCGGCCGGACAGTGCTGTTCGGGGGCACACCCGACGACGACGGCTTCTTCGGGGACACCTGGGAGTGGGACGGGACCACCTGGAGCCAGAAGTTTCCCGCGACCTCGGCGTCTGCCCGGTATGAGTTCGCGATGGTTTACGACCGCGCCAAAAGCCGGACCGTGCTGTTCGGAGGCCAAGGCGCCGGCGTCCGTCCCACGCTGTAGCCCGACCCGTAACATGCGCATGACAGGCCTACGAGCGGCTATCCAAGGGCCGAAGCCATGAGGTTCCGCTTCCAGACATGGTTCCCTTGAAGGCCCTGGGGGCATTACCCGATCTCTGCTCTGGCGGATGTGTGGGAGTGGGACGGGACCAATTGGAGTCAGAAGGTCCCCGCGGCCTCTCCGCCTGCCCGGTATCAGCACGCGATGGCCTACGACACTGCGAGAAGCCGGACGGTGCTGTTCGGGGGCTCAAACGGGTCCTATCTCGTGGACACCTGGGAGCTCCCGTCCTACGCCGCTCCCGTGGCTGACGCGGGCCCCAGCCGCACCATCAATGTCGGCACGCTCGTCCGCCTCGACGGCAGCGGTAGCGGCGCGGACGCCGGGCTCACGCTCACAAAGTATGTCTGGACTCGCGCCGGCGGTAACGGCCCAACGATTTCAATCGCGTCCTCAAATACTCCGACGGCTACCTTCACTCCGACGACATTCGGCACTTATGCCTTCGCCCTGTCCGTGACCGACAGCCGTGAAGTCACCTCGACCGCCACGGTCGTGATCGCGGTCGATGCAGTACCCACCGTGTCTGCCGACGCGGGCACTTCCGTCGCCCTCACGGCCAGCGCCACGGACGTCGACGGAGACCCGCTCACCTACCTCTGGTCGCGAGCAGGTGGGACGGGCCCGTCCGTCGCGCTTACGAGCGCCACGTCGAGCATCGCGAGCTTCTCCTCGCCGGTCCCGGGCACCTACACTTTTGCCGTTACCGTCTCGGATGGCCGCGCCGGTGTCTGCAGCTCGACGGTCACTCTTACGCTCACGAACAATCCGCCCACCGTCGCCCTCTCGCCCCGGCTCGTGGGTACGGCATCGGGAGCCGTCACGCTCTCGCTGACCGCCGCCGCCTCCGATTCCGACGGCGACTCCCTGACCTACGAGTGGTCGTCCCCCTCCACGCCACCGGCGATCATCTCCTCCCCCGGTCAGGCCCAGCCGTCAGTCATGTTGCCCTCCGCCAGCGCCTCCTACATCGTCAGCCTCACCGTCAGCGACGGTCACGGCGGCGCCGCCACGGCCCGCACCACACTCACGGTTAGAGCCTAGGTGGGCAGGCCCAGCCTGACATTTCATACTCTCACTGGGCTAACCGCCCTGCCGGCGGCGGCCATGCAGCGACTTCACGACAACACGTGGCGCTACTCACACTCGCTGAGAGCCGCGGAAGCCGGCAGCTATCAGTTCTCCGTGTCTGCCGCCGACCTGGCCGGCAACGAGCTGACGCAACAGCCCGTCAACGCGCAGTTCCTGGTCAACCGGCCTCCCACGGCAAACGCGGGGTCCGGTTTGCAAGGCAACCTGGGCAGCAGCATTCAACTCAGGTTTTCTTCCGCCAACGATCCCGATGGAGTCGGTGACTCTTTTCAGTGGTCTTTCAGCCAGCTCCCGGCCGGAAGCAATCTGAGCACCTCCAACATGCAGCTCGCGTCCGGAATTCTCGGACAGAATGACCCCGCGAACGCCGCTTTCACCCCCGACGTGCTCGGCACCTACTCGCTACTCCTCTTCGTCTCGGACGGCCTGGGCGGTTCGGTCAGCGCGACGACACTGGTGACCGCCGTGGCTACGGGGGCCAACCTGCCGCCGGTGGCGATTCCTGGAGTGTTCCGGCAGGTGCCGGCGGAAATCGCCGTCAGCCTGGACGGCACGGGAAGCTACGACCCGGGAGGCAGCGCCCAGGCGACTGCGTCGGTGACAGGGTACGCGTGGGTGCTTTCGAGTAAGCCGCTGGGCAGCAATGCGGCCATTCAAGGGCCTCAGGCGGCCTCGCCCAAGCCGAGCTTCACGCCCGATCTGCCGGGAACCTACGTCGTGACTCTCGTCGTGACCGATAACGAGGGAGCCAAATCGGACCCGGCAATGGCGACGATCGAGGCAGTGCCGAAGGTGCCCCACAGTCCTGTAGAGGTCACGACGCCCTTGCAGGTAGACGGCAGCTCGACACGCGGGACGTTGTTCGCTTCGTCGGAGATCGATTTTTTCGGATTCGACGCTCGTCTTGGCAGGGTCTACACGGTCACTCTTCGGACGCAGAATCCGTTGACTGTTTCGGCGAAGCTGACTCGAGTCACCCTGGAAGATCTGGCTCCGGCAGTGACGATCGCCGCGGATTCTTCCGGTGGATTCGGCAGCTTCCGGCCGGTTCGTGAGGAGAGAGTGTATCTGGCAATCGCCAGTCTTGGCGGCATGACGAGAGGCAACTACAGCATCAGCGTGCTCCAGCAATCAGACACGGCCTCGTTCGTTCCTCGCTCTAGCTTGAGCCTGAGCCTGAATCAGACCGGCGAGGTGCAGGCCATGCTCGGCACCGCGGGAACGACCGTGCCCATCTCGTTCTTCAGCGCACGGCTGACCTACGATGGGCGATTGTTTCAGGCAACCGGCGCAACGACTCTGTCGACGGACCCCAACTTCACCTTCGCGGGAGCGCAGCAGTTGGCCCCACCGGACCTCACGTTGCTCTTCAACGGACCGACGCCGGCACGGGCGACACTGGGGGCCGGCTTGCTCGCGCAGCTCTCGCTCGCTCGTCTCTCACCTATTGGAGCCATTGACTCCGGTTCCGTTAGCTTGCTCGAGGTGCAGGCCAACGCCTCTCGGGCCGTCATCGTGCGCCGCCCCTCCGCAGATGCGGGAGTGGGGCTCCAAATCGGAGTCACACCTGGAGTGACTCGGGTCGCTTTGGACGGCCACCAGAGCGTCGACGGAGGCCGTCAGACGCTGCCGGGCGGGTTCGAGGTCATGCCCTTGACGTATCGTTGGAGCCAGCTCGGCAGCGATCCGGCCCCTGCCTCTCTGGACAACCCGGCCGCGGCAACCCCCAGCTTTGCGCCCTCGGTCCCGGGCCGGTATCGATTCCGGCTCGTCGTCTCCAACGGAGTGCTCGATAGCCCCCCGAGCGACGTGGCGATGACAGTGCGCACGACGGACGTTGAACCGGGCTCTCTGCCACTGGCGCGAGACCTTGCCACCGGCGCTGTGGCGACGTCGATCACCACGCCCCTTCCCGTTCTGTTGCCGGCAGTGGTGCAACTAGACGCTACCGGCTCGATCGACCCGCGAACGGCGAGGAGCGCCGAGCTCACCTTCAACTGGCAACAGCTAGCCGGCCCGGCGCTCTTGAACGGCCTTCCATCGAGCAGTGCGCAGCCGCTGCTGACGCTCGAATCGAGCCCGGGGCTCTACCAGTTCGAGCTCGTCACACGGAACCGTGCGGGTCTCGCGAGCTCGCCCAGACAGGTGACGGTGATCGCGCGTGCGGTCGCGCGAGCGGACGTCGCATTGCGATTGATCAGCCTGGCACCCGGGAGCGGGCGCACCGGGCCTGACCTGGGAGACATCCCGGACCTGGCCGCGGCCCGGAGTCTGCGACTATCGCTGGGAGCGCTAGCGGCTGCGACGACAACGGTAGACCTGATCGCCCAAATTGCGGGTGAGGAGGCAGCTTCGGGCCGCAAGTTCCAGTTTGTCTGGTCACAAGTCGCGGGCCCGGCGGTGGCGCTGGTCGTGACCGACCGCGGGACGACGGACCAGACATTGAACACCGCCTCCGCGGGGCTCTCCCGACCCGGCGTTCACGAGTTTGCGTGTCGCGTGAGACAAGTGGATGATTCCGGCAGACTCAACG
>JACQFU010000540.1 GCA_016199905.1 Candidatus Wallbacteria bacterium | reverse complement strand
GCGCGAACCTCCTTGAACAGTTTTTGCTCAAGGGCTGTGTACCATGGCCCCACTTTTCAGGGAGGTTCGTTTTCATTCCGGCGGGCGACATCGCGTGCTTAATTCAGTGGTATTGGCTCTAATGTATAATCATCTCCACAACAGTATGGCCCTGCCCGATCTTCATCCCAGTCCGGCCGAGGTCTTCTGGATGTGGGTGAAGCGGACCTTTGCCAGCCTCGTCCTGATACTCCTCGAGTTCGCGCTGTTCACGTACGTGCTGGCCCGTCCGCCCGCCTGGGCGGGCTTTGCGCTGTGTCCCTTCGTGGCGCTGGCCACGTGGCAGTTCGTGAGTCGCATCATGACTCGAGAGTACTTTTCACTCTCTTTCAACCCGATGGTCTCCAAACCTCGCGAGCTGGCCGACGTGCTGCTTTCAGTAGGCTTCACGATCAACCTGCTCTGGTTCCTCTACCACCTGTACATCTGGTTTCCCACGCCGCCGCGATGAAGAAGACCTTTGACGCGCGGCTGCACGAGGACCGCGGCAAGATCGAGCTGTTCGAGACCGCCGACGGCGGGGCGCGCGGCATCCCCTGGGCGCGCTTCACGCGCGGCGACGGGCCCCGGCTGTTCGTCACGTCCACCGTCCACGGCAACGAAGTCACCGGCATCCGGGCGCTGCAGAAGCTCTACGCCGAGCTGCGGTCTCATCCCTTCCGCGGCGCCGTCACCTGCGCGCCGGTCCTGAACCCCGGCGGCTGCGAGGCCAACCGCCGCGAAGTTCCGGAGACAATGGAGGATTTGAATCGCCATTTTCCCGGCCGGGCCGACGGCGGCTTCATCGAGCGAGTCGCCGCCCGCATCTTCGCCGCCATCGTCGCCGACGCCCCCGACTGCCACGTCGACCTCCACGCCGACTCCTCCGAGAGCGTGGCCTACGTCATCCTGGACCGCTACCTCTCGCCGGAAGCCGCGCGCCTGCGCCCCAAGGTCGACGCGCTCAGCGCCTGCTTCGACGCCACACGCATCTACGACTGGCCGCTCGACCAGTACCGCGCCAATCGCCTCGACGCCAGCCTCTCCGGCAGCGTCCTGAACCAGGGCCGGCTGCCGTCGTTCACCGTCGAGCTGGGCACCCTTCGCTACCCCGACGAGGCAAAGGCCGGCCTGGCTTGCGCAGGACTGCTGCGCGTGATGGGCCGCCTCGGCATGCTGCCCGACAGCGACCAGTTGCCTCCCCCCGCGCCCGTCACACTGAGGCGCGCCACGCCGCTTCGCGCCGAACGCGGAGGCTTCGTGCGCTACCTCGTCCGCGCCGGACAGCACGTCGCCGCCTCCGAGAGAGTCTGCGAGGTCTCCGACGTCTTCGGCGACGGCGCCGAGCGGCTCTCCACGCCGGTTGGCGGTCAGGTCCTCTCCATCCCCGACCGCTACTGGTGCAGCCCCGGGATGGGCCTGCTGACGATGGCCGTCCCCGACGAATGACGGGCCCCTCGCAGGCGATCGAGTCGGTGGCGCGTCACGTCGGCGACCGCCGCGAGGAGGCCAAGAGAGCCATCGCATCGGGCGACTCCGAACGCGCGTGCGCGGTCCTCCGCGAGACCATCGAGGAGCTACTGCGCCACAGGAGCGCCTACGTCGACTTCCACCGCGGCGTCGGCAGCGTCCTGGGCGGCATGACTGGGCTGCTCCTGGCCTTTCTCATCCCGGGCGGGCATACCCTCTCCGCCGCCGCCGCCTTCTTCGGCTGGGGCATGTTCGGCGAACGCATGGGTCGCTACGCCGGAGAGAAACTCTCCGAGGCCGACTACCTCAAGACCCTCGTGGAACTGCACCGCAGCCTCGTCGAGACGGCCCGCAACTCCCGTCCCACGGCTCCTCCCATCCATTTCTGGAAGTCGCTCGTCGTCCTGGAGACCCCGTTCGCCATCTTCGCGCCTGTCCTCGAAGGCCAGGGGCTGGGCGCGAGCTGGACCGGCGTCAAGAGCCTGCTCGGCTTCGACCCGTTTGCGCTCGCGCTCGAGAATGCCCGCCCCGAGTTTCCCTCCTGGGAGACGCTGCGCGACATGGCACGCGCCCTGGTGCCCGCCGAGCCGCTGCCGCCCGAAGCCGAGCCGGTGGCGCGCACTCTGTATCGAACGCTGAGAACGGACAGTCACGTCAACCTCCTTCTCGGCCGCGTCTGCCACGCGTGGCGGAAGAAAGGCGTCGACGTCCTGGTGTTCCAGCACAAAGAGCAATACTCGGAAGACCTCCTGGAGCTTTTCAATCGTGATTACGACGCCTGGCCGGAGGACCCGGAGGCCGTCCAGAATCTCTCCGGGTTGCTCGCCCGCCGCTCGAGCCTCGATCCGCGCTCCGGCTTGGTGTACCTCGCGCACTCCACGATCGACCCATCGAACCTGGCCGCCCTCGCCAACGCCGTCCGGGCCCTGCCCGACCTCGCCCCTCATCAGGGCCTGCTGGCCCGCGCGCTGGAGCGCTGGAAGGAGTTGAATCTCGGAGAGGCCGATCGGCTCCGAATTCTGGAGTCCCGCGCCCTGGATCTGGCCGAGAAGGCCGAAGCGGGACCGGCGGCCGTCGACCTGTACCGGCGGCTGCTGGCCCTCAAACACGTCGGGGCCGTCGCCTACAGGCTCGCTCGGGTGCTGCTGGCGGCGGGCGATCTCTCCTCCCTGACCCGGCCGGTCGCGGCCACCGCCTTCGAGCGACGGGCCGAGTTGGAACCGGGCGAACGCGCGCTGCTGCGCCGGTTCTTCGAGGCAGAGGCGTCGATGAATCCAACGGATGCGGCGAGTCATCTTTCAGCGGCCCGCCTGATGCTCGAGGCCGGAGACTGGAGGCAAGCCGCTGCCCTGCTCGAGGGCTTCCAGCTCCGCGCCCGCGAACCTGCCGAGCGGATGGAGTCGCTAGCGCTGCTGGCCCGCGCCTTCCGCTCCGGCGGCCAGTTCGCCCGCGCCTTCGAGTACTACAAGGGCCTCTGTCTCGTGAAACCCTCCCGCGAGCTGGTCGACGAGGTCCACGGCCTCCACGAGCAACTCCGGGAAGCCCGCGAACGTCCCGCCCTGGCCCGCGAGATGCTCCTGCTCATCAAGACCGTCGAACCCGCCTACGTGTCCGCCGCAGGCGCCGCCATCGACGACCTGCTTGCCGACTACGCCTCCGTCTTCGACCATTACGCCCCCGATTCGCTGGTCAAGGTCGGCGGCGGCGGGATGGCCGAAGTCTTCCGCGGCGTCCACAAGAAGACCGGCGAAACCCACATCATCAAGAAGCTCCGCACCGACTTCGGCACCACCGACGAGATGGAGCGATTCGCCCAGCTCTTTACCGGCGAGATCCGCGCCATCAAGCGGATCAACCGCTCCGACCACGCGGGCGCGCGCCACGTCATCACTCTGCACCACGAGAGCGCCGAAGAGAGCCACTACTGCTACAGCATGGAAGCCCTGGACGAGGTCCTCGCCGAGCGGCTCGCCCGGCTGGGACCGCTCCCGGAAGCCGATGCCGCCTCGCTGCTCGCGCAGATCGCCGGCGGCCTCGCCGCGGCCCACGCGGCCGGAGTCGTCCACCGCGACTTGAACCCCCGAAACATCGGCTTCCGGGGCGACACCGCCAAGATCTTCGACTTCGGCACGGCCCACATCCTCCGCACAACTCTTCACATCACACGCACGCCTCGCAGCCCCGACTACATCCTCGGCACGCCCTGCTATATGTCGCCCGAGCAGTCCACCGGCGACCCCTTCGACGAACGCACCGATCTCTTCAGCCTGGGCTGCGTCGGCTACGAGCTCCTGACGGGCGAATTGGCCTTTCCCGGCCAGGTCGGCTCGCTGGTATTGCTGCACGACGCGGGCTTCGCCGGCCGGCTTCGAACCCGGCTCGCCTCGCACGCCTCGAAACCCCTGGTCGCTGCGCTGATGAAGGCCCTGGGCCCAAGGCCGCAGGATCGCTGGGCCAGCGCCGGCGCTTTCCTGAAAGCGATCGCGAAGTAGCCTCGCGCCTGTCAGTCCCGCCAACGGAAGACCAGGTGGTAGCCGAGACCCTCGGGCTGGACGTCGGGCCGGATGCTGTCAATCCGGACGTGGACGGCGCCGCCGGACAAGGCGCGGGACTCTCCAAGGGGCAGAGGATGGCCCGACCGACCGGCGTGGATCTCAGTCAGCTGGCTCGCGGTTGCCCAGGCAGGCTCCGCGAAGCCGGTGATGTCGACGGCGAGCTTCTCCCCCGCGACCGCCGGTTCTCGCAAACGTACGACGTGCTGGAGCCCGTCGACAAGCAGCGCCAGCTCGCTAGGTGGACTCCCCAACGCGCGCTTCAGAACCCGAATCTGATCGCGCACGGCACCGGGACAGTCCGCCAAGTCGATCCTTGCCAGCTCCCCGGCGCAGACCTTCGGATCGAGCAAGTACAGCGCCTCCAGGCCCCGCATCCTGCGCACCGCAAAGCCGGGGCCCGATTTGTAGAAGCAGAGCCGCTCGCCCGGCCGGGCATCCGCCTGCGCAAGCGCCCGCAGGCGGGCAGCCAGACGCCGGCGCTGGCCGGGATCGGCCCCAGACGCTCGCGCCAGCCAGCTCGTGGCGACCATGAGGGTCGAGAGCACCTCGAGATCCTGCCTCGACGCGGATAGAGGAGTCGATCGCCCCACCGACTCCAGTAGATGCTCCAGGCGGACCAGGGCCGCCGGAAGAAACGTGCAGTTGCCTCCTGCCGCGAGGCCGCAGGCGGCTGCCGATGCAATATCAGGCGGAGCGCTCGAGAGGAGCGAAGTCAATGCCGTTCGCGAGCGGACATCTCCCAGCTTCCCGAGCGCAACAGCCGCGGAGCGCTCCACGGGCGCCAGCGCGGTCACTCTCTCCAACACTGCTGCCTCGGGTCGTGTCGAGAGCCCGAAGCCGATCGCCAGTAGCCCATTGTGCAACATACTCGGCTCAGCCAGCAGCATCGCGACGGCGGCCCCGACGGCCAGCAGCGCCAGCGGCGCCAGTCTCCGAAGTGTCGACAGACCCGATGACTTGTCCGACTCCTTTGTTTTCATGGTCCGGTCGATCCGGGACGGCCGTCTGCCCCGGATCCCGCCAACGAGCGTCCGGGACGCGGGTGACGGGAGCGGGTTGCGTTCGGGCCCGCCCCCGCCGCCCTCGCCTGGACACGCAAGACCGAGGGCGAGCGAGAACTCCCGAGCCGAGGCCGGCCGGACATCGGGGTCGGGCGACAGGGTCCGGACGAGTAGCTCCGAAAGCCCCGTCGCCTCGGGTCCCACGGATTCGTCGATGGGCGCGGGCGGACCTGCAGCCTGGCGGGCCAGCACGCCCGATACGTCCTCGCCCTCGAACGCGGGCCGCCCCTGGATCAGTTCGTAGAGCATCGAGGCCGCCGCGTAGAGATCGCAGCGCCGGTCCGGCGAGCTTCCCGCGAGCTGTTCGGGGGCGACGTAACCGGGCGTGCCCAGGACGGCCCCTTGGCGCGTGACGCCGTGCGCTTCCTGCCATAGGGCGATGCCGAAGTCCGTCACCTTGGCAGCGCCCTCCGAGGTCACCAGGACGTTGGAGGGCTTGATGTCGCGGTGGACGATTCCCAGGTCGTGGGCGGCCTCCAAAGCGGAGAGCACCTGGCGGGCGAGGTCGACGGCTTCAGCGATCGGCAGACGTGCGCGCTTCTGAAGCATGCGGGCCAGGTCTGTCCCCTCGACGTATTCGTAGACCGCGTACGGCGTGTCGCCCATCACGCCCGCGTCGTAGATGCGCACCACGTTGGGATGGACCAGCCGGCTGCAGATCCGGGCCTCGCGCCGGAAACGGTCGAGCATCTCGGCGTCGGCTGCGACCGCCCCCCGGATGAACTTGATTGCCACCTGGCGCCCCAACTCCAGGTCGCGAGCCAGCAACACGACTCCCATCCCGCCGGCTCCCAGCTCTCTTTCCGGCTCGAAGCGCCTGCGGAACTCCGGATGGATCTTCGGAAGAGAACTCACGACTCGATGCTGCCAGTCAGCCCCGCCGGCATCGTACCACGCCTGCGTGCCTTCGACCCGGACCGCGGAAAGGCCACTTTCTGTCTTCAGTTTTGAGGTCGAGAGACTTAGACTCCTTGGCGTGTCCTTCGACTTCCGGCGGCTGAAAACGGTATCGTTGCTCCGGCGCAAGCACCTGGTGACGGTGCCGGCGTTCGGGCGACCGCAGCCGGGTTCCGGAATCGGCGATTGGATCGAAACGCTGCCCGACATCCTCGCAGCGCGAAGCCTGAAACGTCTCGTGGCCGCGCTGCGGGACGCGCGTGCCAAGGGGCGGTCCATCATCTGGAGCATCGGCGCCCACGTCCTGAAGTGCGGCCTGGCGCCGTACCTGACCGCATTGATGGAGCGCCGGTACCTGACGCATCTGGCGATGAACGGAGCCGGCCTGGTCCACGACTTCGAGATCGCCTTCTGCGGCGAGACCTCGGAGGACGTGGCCGAGTCGATCGCAGACGGAAGTTTCGGAACCGCGGAGGAAACAGGACGCTTTCTGGGCCAGGTGCTGTCCGACGACTATGGCCGAAGCCTGGGGCTGGGACTGGGCGCGCTCCTGGGGCGCCGTATCGCCGTCGACGAGCTGCCCCACGGGCAGCACTCGCTTCTCGCGCGCGCCTGGGAGTTGAAGGTGCCCGCCACGATCCACGCGGCCCTGGGCGCCGACGTCGTGCACATCCATCCGGCCGTCGACTGGGAGCGGCTTGGCGGACTCCTCAAACGCGATTTCGAGGTTTTCGCAGCCGGACTTCCGGGGCTCTCCGACGGCGGCGTTTACTTGAACGTCGGCTCTGCCGTGCTGCTGCCGGAGGTCTTTCTCAAGGCGCTCTCGCTGGTGCGCAACGTCGGCAAGCGCGTCGACGGCTTCACGGCGGTCAACCTGGACATGCAGCAACACTATCGCCCTCGCGTGAACGTGCTGGAGCGTCCCGGCGGAGAACCGATCCAGATCATCGGTCACCACGAGATTCTCATTCCGCTCCTGGCCGGGGCGCTGATGGACTGAGTCCGATGGACCGCGCGAAACTGCTCGACCACCTCTCCCGGCTGGGTCACCCCCGAATGCTGGTGGTGGGCGACCTGATCGTCGACAAGTACGTCTTCGGCAACGTGGAGCGGTTGAGCCCCGAGGCGCCGGTTCCGGTGCTGGACGTGGTGCGGGAGTCGTACGTGTTGGGCGGCGCGGCCAACGTGGCCAACAACCTTCTCACTCTCGAGGCGGACGTCACGCTTTGCGGCCTGGCCGGGGCCGACACGGAACAGGAGCGGCTGACGGAGTTGCTCGAGCAGAAGGGCATAGGGGCCGGGGGGGTGTTCCGCGATCCCGCGCGGCCGACGACGGTGAAGACGCGAGTCATCGGGCAGTCGCAGCAGATCGTGCGGCTGGATCGCGAGTCGCGCCAGGACGCCAGCGACGAGATGCATCGCCAGGTGTGCGATTTCGTCGGCTCGATGGAAGAACGGATCGACGGCTTGATCGTGAGCGACTACGGCAAAGGCGTCATCACCCCACGACTGCTCGACTTTCTGCGCGGACTCCGGCAGCGACGGGGCATCCCGGTCGTCGTCGATCCCAAGGACATACACTTCCAGCACTACCGGCAGTTCAACCTCATTACCCCGAACACGGCAGAGGCGAGCTTGGGCGCCGGTTTCAAGATCAAGGACGAGAAGACGCTGCTGGAGGCGGGCCGAAAGCTTCGCGAGGAGCTGGACCTGCAAGCGATCCTGATCACGCGCGGGCCTCAGGGGATGTCGCTCTTCAAGCGCGACGGTCCGACCCTGCACATCCCGACGGTGGCGCGCGACGTGTTCGACGTGACGGGCGCGGGCGACACGGTGTCTAGTGTGATGGGACTCGCCGTCGCCAGCGGAGTGCCGCTGGAGGATTCGGCCTACCTGGCCAACTTTGCCGCCAGCGTCGTGGTGCGGATCTTCGGCACGGCCACGGTCAAGCGCGTCGAGATCCGGCGCGCCATCGAGGAACACCACGAGGCCGCCGCGTGAGAGTGGTCCGGGCCGACTGCCGCCATTACCTGGGCGACCGCCCCTGCGGGCCGCACAAGCGCGAAGGCGCTGTCTGTGAGGACTGCGGCCACTTCCAGGCGACGGGCCAGCGCATCCTGATCGTGAAGCTCGACGCGATGGGCGACGTGCTGCGCACCACGTGCGTGCTGGAGCCGCTGGCGCGAGCCTCGACTCTGGACGGCTGTTCGCCGCACGTGACCTGGGTGACTCGCTCCGACTCGCTGCCTCTTCTGAGTCATAATCCTTGGGTGTCGCGCGCCGTGGCTTACGGGCATGAGGCAATCGCCGCCGTGGAGACCGACGCCTTCGATCGGATCGTCTGCCTGGATGCGTCGCAGGACGCCGCCCGCCTCTCGACGATGGCGATGGCCGCCTCGCGCAGGGCCGGCAAGAATCCCGAGTCGGCCGGCTTCATGGTCGAGCGCGGAGTCGTCGTACCGACCGGGCCGCACGCCGAGACATGGTGGCAAATGGGGCTCTGGGACGATCTCAAGAAGGCGAACACCCGCAGCTACCAGTCGCACATGATGGAGATGCTCGGGCTCGACGGCCCCCCGGGCGACTACGTGCTCGCGCTGGCCGATGCGGAGCTCGCCGAAGGAGTCGAGGCGCTTCGGACCGCGGGCCTCCGCGCCGGGCAGCGCTTCCTCGCCATCAACGTCGGCGGGGGCGGCCGCTGGGAGTACAAGCGCTGGACCGAGCCGCACCTGGCGGAGTTCATGCGGCTGGCGAGCGAGCGGCTCGGGCTGCAGCTCGCGCTCTTCGGTGGCGATTTCGAGATGCCCCTCATCGCCCGGCTGATGGAGCGAGCGCCGCGGGGCACGTTCTTCCCGGGCGTGCACCCGGTGCGCAAGTTCGCGTCGATGCTGGCCGCGGCGGACGCCCTGGTCACGGGCGACACGCTGGCGATGCACCTGTCGCTGGCAGTCAAGCGGCCCACGGTCGTGCTCTTCGGCCCCACCTCGGTGGCGGAGATCGAGGTCTACGGCCGAGGCGTGAAACTGGCCCCCGAGATGGACTGCCTGTGCTGCTACCTGCCGAGCTGCGACAAGAAGCCCTATTGCCAGGAGCTGATCGAACCCTCGCGCGTCCTGGCCGCCGTGCAAAGCGTCATATCCGGACCCAATCGCTCCGGAGGCTCTTCCGAGGTTTCCGAGGTCCGGCGATGACCAGCGAAGCCGAGAAAGCGCCGACCTCTTCGAAGACGCCCAGGCGCATCGCCTGCCTCTTCGGGACCCGGCCCGAGGCGATCAAGCTGGCACCCATCATCCGGCGGCTGCGGCAGTTCCCCGGCGAGGCCCAGGTCCGCGTCATCGTCACCGCCCAGCACCGCCAGATGCTCGATCAGGTGCTCAAGCTCTTCCGCATCCAGCCCGATCGCGATCTGGACGTGATGCGCCCGGGGCAGGACCTGTTCGACGTCACCTCCCGGATGCTGCTGGGCCTCAAGGACGTCCTGAGGGAGGAGCGCCCGGAGCTGCTCATCGTGCAAGGCGATACCACCAGCGTATTCGCGAGTGCCCTGGCCGGTTACTACCTGCAGATTCCGGTCGCGCACGTGGAGGCCGGCCTGCGCACGCACCGCAAGTTCTCTCCTTTCCCCGAGGAGATGAATCGCAAGCTCGCCACGGCGCTCGCAGACCTCCATTTCGCGCCTACTGCGCGAGCTCGCAAGCATCTTCTGGCGGAAGGGGTCGACCCCTCGAGTGTCTTCGTCAGCGGCAACACCGTGATCGATGCGCTGCTCGCGACCGTGCGCCCCGAGTACCGGTTCGAGCAGCCCGAGCTGGCGAGCCTCGACGTTTCGTGCCGCCTGCTGCTGGTCACGGCCCATCGCCGGGAGAGCTTCGGCCAGCCGTTTCGAGACGTCTGCGGGGCGCTGCTAGAGCTAGTGCGCCGCTTCCCCGACGTGCAAGTGCTCTACCCTGTCCACCTCAACCCCAACATCCGCGGGCCTGCCCACGAGATCCTCGGCAAGGAGCCGCGCATCCGTCTCATGGAGCCGCTCGAGTACGAACCGTTCGTCCACCTGATGGCGCGTGCCACCGTCCTGCTCACCGACTCCGGAGGCGTTCAGGAGGAAGCGCCGTCGCTCGGCAAACCCGTGCTGGTGCTGCGCGAAACGACCGAACGCCCGGAGGCCGTCGAGGCGGGCACGGTGCGCCTGGTCGGCACGGACAGACGGAAGATCGTCGAGGAGACCTCGCGGCTGCTGTCCGATCCGGTCGCCTACGAGAAGATGGCGCGCGCCGTGAATCCGTACGGAGACGGCCGCGCCGCCGAGCGCATCGTCGCGCGCATCCTCGGTCACCCTGGCGCTACCGAGTTTGGCGGCAGCTGACGCCCGTGGGAACGGATGCGATTTCGGTGCCTGTCGCCTGTCCCCGTTTCCGCGCGATCAGGCAAAGTCGAAACGGCGGTCGGCGGTGGACCTCGACGCAGGGCAGACCTGCCCGGGCGGCGAGCGCGCCGACCTCCTCGGGAGTGTAGGCCCGCAGCACCGAGAGGGGACCGTCGAACTTGGCTTCGGTACTGGAGAAGACGGCGTTGGCGATCAGCCGAGTGCCGAGCCACGCGGTGCGGGAGCGCCTCAAGTCGTTGACGATCAAGGCGTGGCTGGCGGCGCGATGAGCGCGGCTCAGGAACGCGACGGCCTCGGACGGCGAGAGGTGGTGCAGGGCAAGCGAGCTGATCACGAAGTCGTAGGCGCCGTCCGGCGCGTCGAGTGCCAGGGCGTCGCCGCATCGCACGCTCACGGCCGGCTCGGAGGCGGCCTCGCTTTGGGCCAGCTCGACCACCTCGGGTCGCAGGTCGATGGCATCGACCGAGAGGGCCAGGCCACGGCGGCGTCCCCACTCCGCCAGCGCGACCGGGATATCGGCACCGCCGGTGCCGACGTCGAGTACTCGAAAGCTCCTTCGAGTCGATGACGCGAGCAGCCGGTCCAGAGCCCAGGTGACGACTGCCGTGCCGCCTGCCCAGCGGTTGACCCAGGCCAGATCGCGCAAGTTGCCCAGCAATGCCCGGCGGTCCGGCAGCGGACCGTCGAGCAGCTCCTTCTCCTCGCTCCTGGGCCCGGCGAGGAGACGCGAAAGCAGCGCCACGCCTCCATCAAACGCGAGACGGGTGCCCGGGCGCAAGAGGCGCGACCGGCAAGGAGGCGAGGTGCGTCGCGGGGGGGCTCCCCTGGCGGGCCGGCTCGAGTGGGGCTAAGATCGGCCTCGTGGACGAGAAGATGGCGTTGCCGGAGGAATTGCGAGTACTCCGGGAGCGCGTGGCCGAGCAGGCCAGACAGCTCGAAGAGGCGAAGGGCGAGCTGGATGCATTCCTGTACTCGGCGTCGCACGATCTGCGGGCGCCGCTCATCACGATCGACAGTCTGGCCCAGCTCGCGGTCGAGGGTCACGGCGAGGCACTCGGCGCCGACGGCTTGCGGTTCCTGACAGGCATCCAGAATGCGTCGCGCACCATGACGCGCCTCGTGGACGAGCTATTGCGACTGTCGCGCGCTTCCAGGGCGGAGGTGACGCTGGTGAGCCTCGACCTGAGCGAACTGGCCTCCGAGGTGTTCGAGGAGCTGCGCAGGCGGGAGCCCGAGCGCGAGGTGACCTTCGAGCTGGGCGAGGTCCCCGCCGTGCTGGGCGACGGAACCCTGCTGAAGCAGGCGCTCGCGCACCTGATATCGAACGCGCTGAAGTTCACGCGCAGCCGCGAGAGGGCCGTCATCCGGTTTGGCGGTGAGCGTCTGGGGGCGGAAGTGGCGTGTCAGTTGAGCGACAACGGGCTGGGGTTCGACATGAAGCACCGGGATCGGCTGTTCAGGCCGTTCGAGAAGCTGCATTCCAGCGTGAAGCTCTCGGGTACCGGGTTAGGCCTCGCGATCGTGGAGCGGATCGTGCGCAGGCACGGGGGACGAGTCTGGGCCGAAGGAGAAGAGGGCAAGGGCGCGACGTTCGGGTTTGCAGTCCGGGCGGCGGCGGAGGGCGAGCCGTAAACCTCTCCTACCTGGATCTCCGGGACCCGGCGCGGTAACGTAGTTGTTGTCCTCGACTGCCATGACCAACCTCGATTCGCGCAACCTTCGCGGCCTGCTGGTCGCTGTCCTGCTTTCCTGGTTTTTGTGGGACACGCCGTTCATCTATCCGGTGAGGCTGTTTGCGACGATGTGCCACGAGTCGGGTCACGCGCTGGCGGCACTGGCGACCGGCGGGCGGGTGTTTTCGATCCAGATCGCTCCGAACACGGCCGGCGTGACCTTAACGCAGGGCGGGTGGCCGCTGGCGGTCGTCAGCGGAGGCTACCTGGGCAGCGTGGTCTTCGGGTGCGGCATCATCCTGCTTGCCAGCCACCGGCGCGCGTCGGTGTACGTGCTGGAGTGCCTGGGCGCGCTGTTCCTGGGGTTGACCGCGCTCTACGCGCGAGATGGCTTCACGGTGCTCTACGGACTGACGGCGGGTTTTCTGCTGTGGCGGATCGGGCGCACGGCCCAGCCCGACACGGAGTTCTACGTGGCTCAGACCCTGGGAGTCATCACGGCGGCGATGGCGCTCATGGACATCCGGACGCTGTTGCCCGGAGCCGGCCTGCTCGTCGGAGTCAATGGGGCGCCCGGCACCACTGACGCGCAGGCGTTGGCCCAAATGACGCATCTGCCGGCGCTCTTCTGGGCGCTGCTGTGGGCGGCGCTATCCGTGGGCGCGACGGTCTGGGTGCTGCGCCAGAGTCTCGGGCGCCGCCGGTCCGATTAGGAGCGCCTGACCATGCGGGACTTCTTCGACTCGTCCTTTGGACCGCAGGCCTGTTCGAAGGTCTTGCGGTCGTAGGCGTACTCGACAGCGAGCTCGTAGGCGATCTCGCCCAGCCGGACGTTCTCGATCAGCTGGTCGTCGAAGGTCTGCATGCCCAGCTCGCGGTTGAGCTGCATCATGCTGAAAAGCTGCTCGGCCTTTCCCTCGCGGATGAGGTTCTGAACGGCGGGGGTCTTGAGCAGCACTTCGTGCACGGCGACGCGGCCCGGCCTCGTAGCGCGGGGCAGGAGGCGCTGCGCGATGATGGCCTGCACGGAGTTGGCGAGCTGAGAGCGGATCTGCGGTTGCTGGTGGGGCGGAAAGACGTCGATGATGCGGTCGATGGTCTGGGCGGCGTTGGTGGTGTGCAGGGTGGCCAGCACCAGATGGCCCGTCTCGCTCGCCGTGATGGCCAACGAGATGGTCTCCAGATCGCGCATTTCTCCCACGAGGATGATGTCGGGGTCCTCGCGCAACGCGCTGCGCAGGGCGCTGGCAAAGGAGCGGGTGTGCTGACTCACCTCGCGCTGGCTGACCAGGCACTTCTTGTGGTCGTGGACGAACTCGATCGGGTCCTCGACGGTGATGATGTGGTCGTGGCGCTCCGAGTTCATGAAGTCGACCATCGCCGCCAGCGTCGTCGACTTGCCGCTTCCCGTTGGGCCGGTCACCAGCACCAGGCCCTGCTTCATCTGGCACAGGTCCTTGAAGACCTGGGGAAGGCGCAGGTCGTCCATCGTGGCGATCCGGACCGGAATCAACCGAAAAACTCCGTTGAGTCCCTGACGCTCGTGGAAAAGGTTCACGCGGAAGCGCGCTATCTCCGGGATCTCGTAACTGAAGTCGACGGTCCAGTCTTCCTCCAAGCGACGCCGCTGAGGCTCCGTCAGGAAGCTCGTGAGCAGGTCCTGCGCCAGCTTCGGCGTCAGGATCGGCTCTCCCGGGATCGGCTGCATCTCGCCATGGATGCGCACCGAGGGCGGCGCGCCCACGTTCATGTGGAGGTCGCTGCCGCCGGCGTCGTAGAGGTGGTGCAACAGACGGTCGAGGCCGCTGACAACGCCTTCCTCCTCCACCAGAACCTGACCCGTCGCCTGTGCGGCTGCGGCCGCGGCCATCTGCTCCGGCGACTTCTTTCTGGCCGGCTCGAAGTTCATGACCGCCTTGCGGACCTCCGGCGGCGGACTGGCGATCACCGTTCCAAGCGCCTGGTCGTCGAGCTCGCCGACGAAGAGGAAGACCTTTTTCCTCAGCTCCGGTGAGCCGTCGATGATCATCGCCGTCAGCTCCTTGAGGCCGGCACCGGGCATCTGCTCGAGCACCTTGCGGCTCCAATAGAAGAAGTTGTCGTTCTCCTCCGCGAGCTTCGGCAGCAGCCGCCGGACGGCGCTGGCGCCGCGTTTGACGAGGATCTCCGCGGCCTTGTTGCGGATCTGCCACTCCGGGTCGTCCAGCCGCTCCACGGCCGCCGCCGTGACGGCCTCGGCCTTCACGTCCTTGGCCGCTTCTATGGCGTGCAGCCGCGTGATGCGGTCCGGGCTCGACAGGCAGAACCCCAGCTGAACTGCCGCCGGATTGCCGATGCGCGCCAGCGTCTTGATGGACCAGTACTTCACGTCTTCGCTGTCGCTGTTGATGCCGGCCGACAGCTGCGAAAGCGGGTAGTCGCCCATCGCCGCCAGTTGTTCGCTGGCGTACTCCCGGATACCCCACGAGGGATCGCGGAAGCAGTTCACGAGCAGCGTCACAGCCTCGGGCTCGCGCACCTCTCCCAGCGCGGTGATGCCGTAGTACTTGAGGTCCTCCCGGCCGCTGGCCAGAAGCTGCGTGTAGGTGTCCAGCCGCCCTTTGCCCGCCACCTGGGCGAGGACCTTGATCGACCAGAACTTGACGTCGTGGCTGCCGTCGCGGAACGCGCTCTTGAGGAAGCCTTCGATCCGGTCGCCGCGCTTCAGCAGCCGCTCGGCAGCCTGCTTGCGGACGATCCAGGACGCGTCGTTGAGGCAAGCGATCAGAAGCGGGACGGCCACCTCGTCGGTGAAATCGTCCATCGCCGAGATAGCCGAATAGCGAAGACGGTTGTCTGGGTTGCCCAGGAAGGCCTTTACGGGCTCGATGGCCGCCGGCCCCATCAGCTTCGAGAGGATCTTCAGCGCCCAGTACGTGATGTTCTCGTTCTTGAGCATCAGCGAGTCCTGCAGCTTCTTCACTACCGGCAGCTTGCCGGCGTGTTGCTCCAGGACCCGGGCGGACTCGAACCGAATCTTCCACGCCTCGTCGTCGAGGCGTTCGATGAGCGGGGAAACGATGACGGGGTCCGGGACGTCGGCCAGCGCCGTGACGGCGAACAATCGCCGCATCCGGTCTTTGCCCTTGGCCAGGTCCACCAGCGCCGGAACGGCCAGGCCGCCGATCTTCCCCAACGTGCGGATCGACCAGTAGACCTCATCTTCGCTGGTGCTATCGATCGACATAGTCACCGACGGGCGCGCGGCTTCTCCGAAGGTCGACAGCGCCTCGTGGGCCGCCTTGCGCACCGGCCACATCTTGTGACGGAAGGCGCGGATCAGCAGCGAGAAGGTTTCCTCGCCTGGCACCGAGCCGAGATCCCGGAAGGCTTCCCGCACCCGGTCCGGGTTGTTGAGCATCAGGGCCTTGTTGGCCCTCTTGATTGGGTCCTCGCCCCGAGCGTCAGGAAGGTTCAAGCGGCCTCACTTAGTCAGCCCCTTCAGATACACGGACAGGGCAACCATGTACTTGTCGTCGAGCGCGAAGACCTTCCCCTTCATGTTGTTCTCGAGGCACCAGTCGATCGCTTGCTCGACGGTCACCACCTTCTTCACCTCGGCTCGGTACTTCGGATACTGGTTCCATTTGCCCGCCAGCGCGTTGTTGCCGTGGCAGCTGTTGCAACTCTTGCCGATGCTGGAAAGCTTCGGACTCACCAACTCGAAAATCTTCTTGCCGCTGGCGCCGTAGCGGGCCAGTTCCTTGGACGGATCGCCACCACCGGAGGCGGCCGCCGCTGCGGGCGTGCTAGCCGCACCGGCCGGCTCTTTCGGAGGAACCTGCGCAGTCGTCATCGGAGCGGAACTTTGCGGCACGATGGTCGCCGGGCCTTCGACGGCCGGAGAGTTATCCACCGGAGTGCCGCTGGAGGAGCTGCTGCTGTTGGTGTCCGGGGGCGGCTCCGGCGTCGAGCCCGAACCGCTGCCCGAGCCACCACCGTCGCCGCCTCCGCCTTCGGAGCCTCCGCCGCCACCCCCGGCCCCCGTGGTCGTTCCACTTCCTCCCGCGGACCCACCCGAGCCCGTCGTCTCGCTGGAGCCCTCCGCGCTGCCCTCACCGCCTTCTTTCTTGTCGTCTTTCTTCTCGTCCTTGGGAAACTTGTGGCCGTCCCTGGCGTACTTTGCGCCCACGCCGTTCAAGTCGCTGCTGCCTCCGCTCGGCGACGTGTGGCACTGGAAGCACTTCGGGCCGTAACCCGGGTTGGCCGGGACGGGGCCGACGAGCAGAACGGCGAACAGGGCGACGGGCAGAAGGACGAGGCGCTTGCGCATGGGGACGCTACTCCAAACTCGTTCCCGGAGGAGCGGGAACGGCCACCCCGGGGTACGGAAAGCTCCGGAGGTCAGTTTATCCCAGCCGTCGCCGCATGGCAAACCGCCGGCAGTGAGCTGCCGGCCGCGTGCTGGAGTACGATGGCTGCGACCATGTGGAGTCGCGCAACGGCAGCCGTGTTCCTCCTAGCAGCTGTTTTGGCGCCATCGGCCGGCGCATGGGGCCCGTTCACTCACGTGGCGATCGGCCGTGCGGTGCTGGTGAGGGCAAGGGCCGCGAAGACGTCGCCGCTGTCGTTTCTGCAGATCGAGCCGAATCGCTCCTTGTTCCTGGCGGCCTCGATGGGGCCCGATTTGACGTTTTCGGTGGCGGGTTTCGGAAAGACCGATCGCGCCTTCGATCGTTCGCTGCACGATGGCCGCCTGGGAAAGGCCCTGCTCGCCGGGGCAATTGCCAAAGGGGGCTCCCGGCGGATGGCCTTCGCGCTCGGCTGGAACGCCCATCTTCTCGCGGACCGGGTGATGCGCCAGCCGGGCAGCGTCATCTACCGGAACGTCTTCGAGTTGAAGCCGCAGACGATGCAGAAGCTCGCAGGCGACATCCCGGGCATTCTGAAGATCACCATCGACGCCATTCGAGCACGCCAGGACCCTTGGATTCTCACCACGCTGCCGCGCGTGGACGTGCCGCAACTCGTGGCCGGGATGCAGCAGGTTGCGGCGGACGGTGCGTCCAAGCCCGACGCCAAGCTGGAGGCGCGCCTGGCCGGTTACGCGGAGTCCTTTGCCGACTCGCTTGCAACGCTGCGCGAGATCTGCCGGACTCTGGCAGCCAACAAGCGCGCCTTTCCGGATCTGGCCTCGGAACTGACGGATTCGCCCGAAGGCAAGATCGGGCAGGTTCCCGGGATGATCAACCTCGAGCGAATCGTCCACGACCGTCTCGCGGCAACGATTCCCGCGGGTTTCGCTCCTTCCCAGGAGGAGGGAGCTGCGACCGAAGCAAGGCCCGCAACCGGCTTCTTCGCCCGAGTCACGGCAAGTCTCACGCGCCGCAGCCGGGCGGTTCTGACCGGCGACGGCTTCGTCTCGCGCGTCAGCCGGGGCCTGCTGGACGGCGTCGTCGGCGCCATGAATGCCCTTGGCGTCGGCCAGGAGCGCACACGCCGCGCGCGCGTCGTGGCCACCTATCTGGGGGAGATGATGGCCGGGAGACGTGACTGGCCCGCCGTCAAGGCCGCTGTCCGTGCCGCAGCCGAAGGTGCGCAGGACGCCTCGGCCGCCGACGACGAGGAGGACAGGGTGATTCCCGACGGGCCTCCGTGAGGCTCGAGTCGCCCGGTCATCCCTGAGCTCAATTCCCTGTTTCCCACGCTCCGTGACCGTGATATAATCACCGGCTCCGCAGCGCGGAGCGAGGAGGACGGAAGATGATCCGATCGGTCGGAGCGAAGACGTTGGTGACGCTGCTGGTGACGTCGGCAGTCGCCTTGGGCGGCGGCATGCACGAGGGGCACAAGGTCTTCTACCAGAACCGCTTCGAACAAAACGCGGCCGCCAAGACGGCGGGCGTTTCGGTCGATCCCCAGACTCGCGAGCTGGTGCTTGCGGAGGGCACGAACCATCCGTATGTTCGCACCGGCATCTTCATGTCACTTCCGGCCCGGGCCGCGCGTCCGTTCTCGGCAGTCTTTCCTTCGTGGCAGGCCGAAGTGCCCGAGAGTACCTCGCTGGAAGTTGCGTTTCGGTTCGCCAATGGCGACACCGGACCGTGGACCCGCTGGTACCCCGTGCAACGCGAAGCCGACCTCGAGTTGGGCGCCATCTACCGCTTCATTCAGTTCCGCGCGATCCTCACCTCGGACAACGGGGATACCACGCCTCGTGTGAGCGCCGTGTCGTTGCACTTCGGCATCGTGAACCAGGACCAGCCGCCCATCCCGGCAGGCCGAGTCGTCGATCTGCCCCGACCGCCTGTGGTGAGCCGGGAGCAGTGGGGCGCCCGACCTGCCAAGGAAACCTACACTCAGCACGTGCCGGTCATCCTCACGATCCACCACACTTCCTCTCCCACGGCTGCGTCCTACAACGGCCCGTCGACGATTCGCGGCATCCAGAACTATCACATGGATGCGCCGACGCACAATTGGATCGACATCGGGTACCACTTCCTGGTGGCGCCCGACGGCACGATCTTCCAGGGCCGCCCCGAGCTGGTCTCGGGTGCCCACTGCATCCCCAACCCGGGCAAGATCGGTATCTGCGTCATCGGCGATTTCCAGCCGCCTTCCACCGAGCAGCCGTCGGACGCGCAATACGCGCATCTGGTCGACCTGGTGTCGCACCTGGCCGGCAAGTACGGGATCTCGCCCCAGGGTATCGGCGGCCACCGCGACTGGATGACGACCGATTGTCCCGGCCAGCGGCTCTACGATCGCCTTCCCGAGATCCGAGCCGAGGTCGGCCGCAGAATCGACGCCGCGGGCAGCAAGTAGGACGGGCGATGGGCGATGGGCGATGGGCTCCGGGCTCCGGGCTCCGGGCTACGGACCATGGGCTCCGGGCTTCGGACTCAAAGCCTCAAGCCGAAACCTCAAGCCTCAAGCCTCAAGCCCGTAGCCCGTAGCCCGTAGCCCGTCCTACTTCCTCTCGAACAGTTCCTTGGCGATGATGACGCGCTGGATCTGGCTGGTGCCCTCGTAGATCTGGATGACCTTCGCGTCGCGCATCAGCTTCTCGACGGGGTACTCCTTGGAGAAGCCGTAGCCGCCGTGGACCTGGACGGCATCGGTAGCGACGCGCATGGCCATGTCGGCTGCGAACGCCTTCGCCATCGCGGCGTGAAGCGTGTTGCGCTTGCCCTGGTCCAGGAGCCAGGCGGCCTGCCAGACCAACCCGCGGGCGGCCTCGATGTCCTTGGCCATGTCGGCGATCATGAAGGCAACCGCCTGATGCTGGAAGATCGGCACACCGAACGTGGTGCGCTCGCGGGCATACTTGATGGAGTGCTCCATCGCCGTGCGGGCCAAACCCACGGCCATCGCGCCGACCGCGGGGCGGCTGTAGTCGAACGCCGTCATGGCGATCTTGAAGCCGTCGCCTTCCTTCCCGAGGAGGTTCTTCTTGGGGATCTTCGCGTCGGTGAAGACGATCGAGCGCGTGTCGGAGGCGCGCTGCCCCATGTTGTTCTCCTTCTTCCCTATGGAGATGCCCGGGGTGTCGGCCTCGACGACGAAACCCGACATGCCACGGTGCTTCTTTTCGGGGTCCGTGTAGGCGAGGACGAAGAACCAGTTGGCCTTGGAGGCGCCCGTGATCCACATCTTCTCGCCATTCAGCATGTACTCATTGCCGACGAGCTTGGCGGTGGTGCGGATTCCGGCGACATCGCTGCCCGCGGCTGGCTCCGTGACGGCGTAGGCTGCGAAAAGGTATTCGCGCGTCATGCGGCCGAGGAAGTTCTTCTTCTGTTCGTCGTTTCCGAACAGGATGATGGGGGCCTCCGCCAGGTTGTTGACCAGCATCGGGGTGGCCATGCCGGTGCATCCGGCCCCGATTTCCTCGGAGAGCAGGCACTCCTCGAAGCTCCCTAGTCCCGCGCCGTCGTACTCGGCCGGGATGTGGCAGTTCATCAGGCCCAGGTCCCAGGCCTTGTGGAGGATCTCGGTCGGAAATTCGCCCGTCTCGTCATGCTGCTTGGCCTTGGGCACGATCTCCTTCTGGGTGAAGTCTCGGACCAGCTTTTGAAGCTCTTGTTGCTCCTCTGTGAGGTTGAAATCGACCATTGCGCTGCGCTCCCATCGATGCCGGGTTCGAGTATCAGCTTGCAGATTGAACCTTGGAGGCACAGGAGTCAAGCACGACGCACCGCGTCGCAACTCTTTTCGCCGCCGCCCGTGATGGCGGTCACCTGGAGCCGATTGCCTGCAGTCATGACGCGTGTTATACTCGCGGGCGTCGCGCAGACCGGCCCAATCGGAGCGAATCAGTCGTGAGCCTCGGCAACATGGAAAATCTGCAGGAGGAACGGGTCGTGAATCTCGTCCGCGAGATCCTGCAGTCCGAGGACTACGCCGACGTTTGCAGGTGTTCGCACTGCTTCGTGGACATCACAGCCATCGCGCTCAATGCGCTGCCCCCGGAGTACGTGGCCGACAAGTTCTACAAGTTCCCGGAGAGTCCGGATGTCGTCAAAGCCAAACGCGAGGCCGCGGATGGGGCGATAAGGGCGGCCATTCAGAAGGTAACCCAGCGTCCCCATCATGACTGAATTTGTCTGTTCACGCGAAAAAATGGCTTGGGTCGCCGCGGTCGACTCTGGTATCATCACAACGGCCTTCGGGCCCGAAACAAATGAGAACTATCCCCAGTAGGAGAAACGGATGCCACCGAGCCGGGGCATCTTCAACATCACCGTTCCCCAAAGGAGGGACTAGATGAGAAGGATTTTCGGTCTGCTGGCCATCCTGGCCTTTGCTCTCACTCTGTCGCCGGCGCTTGTTATGGCCGGTCCTGATCACTCCGCTTCGAGCGCGATCGGCGAAGCGGCCAATCAGGAAGGTCACGCCTTCGTCCAGGGCGTCAAGAAGATCGCCGTGCCGTTCATCGTTGTCGGCAAGACGGTCGTCGAGGGCGTTTCGTTCGTCATCCTCAAGACGGACCAAGGCCTCGTCTGGGTTGCCGAAGAGGCAGTCGTCGGTCTGCAGTACGTCGTCAAGGGCGCCAAGTTCGTCGTCATCAAGACCGCCCAGGGCATCCGCTGGGTCGCCGTGCAGGCGATCAAGGCCGGCGAAATCATCTTCGACGCGGTTGTCGACTTGGCCGAGCTGGTCATCGACGACGTGACCTTCGTCCTGATCAAGCTCGAGGACGGCGTTGCGTTCGTCGCCCGCGAGGCGATCAAGGCCGGCAAGGTCGTCCTGAAGGGCGTCGAGTACGTCATCCAGGAGACGGCTGACGGCATCGTCTGGGTCACCAAGGCGACCTGGAACGCCATCAAGGTCGGCGCCGCCTGGACCCGCGACAAGATCGTCGCCGTCAACATCCGCCAGCGCCTCTCGGGCGCCCTGCTCGCGGGCAACGTCGGTCAGGACAGCCTGGACTACTTCCAGTCGCTGGCCAGCAACGCCGGCGCCAGCGCGGGCACTCGCCGACTCGCCGGGGCCGCTCTGGCCGCCAGCCAGTCCTTCAACGCCGCTTACGCCAAGTAGGCCGCGTGGCTTGAAGCCCATCCGGTAATCGGAAGGCCCACCGTGGAAACACGGTGGGCCTTGTTTTTTCGGCTCCCGCGTTGCCGCTCAAAACCGCCCGCAGCCGCAACTGCCGGGGCCGCAGTGCCCCCCGCCGCCTGACGACTTTGGCCCCTCGCTGCCGGAAGGCCCGCCGCCAGTGCTCTTCCCGGGGCTCGGGCTTGCGAACAAACTCAGCAGCTTCCGGGTCTCCGGGCTCTTGCAGGACGGGCAGGCCGGTGTCACGCTTGCCTCGCTGATGGGCACCAGCAACTCGAAGCGGTTCTCACAGGCGGCGCAATTGTACTCGTAGATGGGCATGGAATCCTCCGGACGGGAGCTCAGTTCGTGAACAGCTTTCGTTGCGAGTAAACGTACAACAGAAGAAGGGCGTCGACCAGCAGGCACGTGCCGAAGCGCAGGTAGCTCCCCTGCCGCAAGCCGATGGCGAGCCACACGAGATCGAGCGCCAGTCCCACCCACGCGGCGCTGACAAAGACCACCCAGGCCGAGCGCCGCAATTGCCAGAATCCCCCGCCGACCAGCACCAGTCCGGCGCCGAACCCCAGCGCCAGGGCGCGGGCCGCGCCGGCCGAGATCACAAAGTAACCCAGCGCGAAGACTCCGCCGTCGAAGGTTCCGGCCAGGCCGTACGCCACGAAACCGGCTCCGGCGGCGATATACGCGATCGCCAGCGCGCTCAGCGGGCCGGGACGGAGGTAGGACGCTTCGGATCTCACTGGCTGGCGGTCTCCCGATCGGACGTCATCTGGCCTTTGTAGACCCGCGGCGCCCGGTTGCTGATGCGCGTGGTGATCTCGTAGTTGATGGTGTCGGCCTGCTCGGCCAACTCTTCGGCCGAGATCTCCTCGGAGCCGTCGCGGCCGATCAACGTCACCCGCTCACCGCGGGCGATTCTTGGGTCGTCGCGGCCGACGTCGGCCATGATGTGATCCATCGTGACTCGGCCGATGACAGGATAGCGCGTTCCACGGATCAGCACTTGGGCCTTGTTGCCAAGGCAGCGCGGATATCCGTCGGCATATCCGACCGAGACCGTGGCCACGAACCGGGGTTCCGGAAGCTGGTAGCTGCGGCCGTAACTCACGAAGCCGCCTGCCGCCATTCGCTTGACCAGGACCACGCGACTGCGAAAGCCAAGGGCGGGACGAAGCTGGATTTTCTGGTCGGGACGTCGGGCAGGGTAGAGTCCGTAAAGTGCCAGGCCCGGCCGGATGGCGTCGAGAGTGAGCTCGGGGTAGTGGAGCACCCCGGCGCTGTTGGAAAAGTGGCGGAAGGGTATGAAGATCCCACGCTGACGCAGGGCCTCGGAGACTTGCTGGAAGCGGCGAACCTGCAGCCCTGTGTAAGTGCGATCGGCTTCGTCCGCGGTTGAGAAGTGAGTGTAGATGCCCTCCACGCAGAGACCTGAAAGCTGGCTGATCTCTTCGATGAGTCGGGCGGCGCCGCGCCAGTCGATTCCCAATCGACCCATTCCCGTGTCGACTTCGATGTGGACGGAGGTGCGCTGTCCGCGGGCTCGAGAGGCCTGCGCCAGCGCCGCGGCCAGTCCCAGCTCAGCCACCGAGGGCGTCATCCCGAAGGCGAGGATCTCGGGTATATCCTCCTCGGCGAAGCTCCCAAGGACCAGGATAGGGGCCGTGATGCCCGCGCGCCTCAGCTCGCCCCCCTCGGAACTGAACGCGACGCCCAAGTGCGTGGCACCGGCCTGAAGCACGGCCGACGCGATCTCGACCGCACCATGCCCGTAGGCGTTTCCCTTCACCATCGCAATGAAGTCCGTTCCGCTACGAAGCGCCGTGCGGATGGCCCGAACGTTGGCTCGGACCGCGTCGAGATCGACTTCTACCCAGGCGTGCATTCGAAGAAAGAACCGAAGAGCTGTTCTTGAAAATCGTGGTACCCGCAGGGGCAGTCGCGCGAGCTGCCGGTGGTCCCGCCGCGGACTGCCGCGGGAAGGCCGTGTCCCTTTACTTGGCGATCTCCGTCGCTCGCGTCTCCCGGATGACCGTGACTTTCACGGCGCCTGGATACTCCACCGTTGCCTGGAGCTTGCGGGCGATATCGCTGGCCAGGCGTTGATTCATGGCGTCGCTGACCTCCTCGGGCCGAACCAGCACTCGGATCTCGCGGCCCGCCTGGAGGATGAAGGCTGTGCTGACGCCCTGGAATTCGCGCACGCAAGCTTCCATGTCGCCCAGACGTCGGACGAACGTGGCCAGCTCGCTCTTGCGCGAGCCCGGGCGTGCCACCGAGATTCGGTTGGCGATCTGCACGATGGCAGCTTCGACGGAGGAAGAAGCCGGGTCCTCGTGATGGACGGCGATGATGGAGGGGATGGGCTCCTTCTCGCCGAACTTGCGGGCCATCTCGGCTCCCAGCGAGGCGTGGGCTGCCGTATCCTCCGACTCGGAGAGCTTGCCGATGTCGTGGAGCAGGCCGGCGCGTTTGCAGATGCCCACGTCGGCGCCGATCTCGGCAGCGATGACGCCGGCCAACTCGGCCACCTCCATCGAGTGTTCCAGCAGGTTCTGACCCTGGGTCACCTTGTAACGCAGCTTGCCGACCTCGCCGACCAGCTTGTCGTTGAGGCCGTGGACGCCGCACTTGAGAGCGGCCTGTTCGCCGGCCTCGCGGATGGCGTCTTGCAGCTCCTTCTGGGCCTGTTCGAGCGCCTGCTCGATCTTGGTGGGATGGATGCGGCCGTCGACGACCAGCTTCTCCATGGCAGCCCGGGCGATCTCGCGTTTCATCGGATTGTAGGCGGACAGGACCACGATACCGGGGCTGTCGTCGACGATGACGTCGACGCCCGCCAGGTGCTCGAAGGCGCGGATGTTGCGGCCCTCGCGGCCTATGATGCGGCCCTTCATCTCGTCGTGCGGCAGCCGGACAATGCTCACCAACGGGTCGAGTGACATGTCGACACTGCAGCGGGCCATGGCGTCGGTGAGGATGCGCATCGCGCGCTGCTGGGCCAGCTCCTGAAAGCGCGTCTCGAACTCCCGATAGCGCATCGAGAGCTCCTTCTCGCACTCCACTTGGAGGCGATTGAGCAACTCGGTCTTGGCCTGTTCGGCCGAGTAGCTTCCGATCTGCTCCAGCAAGCCTTTCTGACCCTCGAGAACGGTCTTGAGCTCGATCTCGCGACCCTCGTTGACCGCACGCATGGTGGCCTCGGCCTGGTCCGGGAACCGGCCCTGCAACACGAAACGCACCACATTGGGATGCTGGTCGACCAGGTAGACGTACTGCTCGATGCTGCGCCGGATGACATCGCTGGCCGAATCCCG
>JACQFU010000539.1 GCA_016199905.1 Candidatus Wallbacteria bacterium | reverse complement strand
CTGGATGTGAAGGTTCGGCCGCTGCTGTTCGCCGCCGAACACCGCGATCTCGTTTCGATTCACGGCGTGGTTCGTCAAAATGTTGACCGACAGATCCAGGCGCATCCGGGGGCTGTAGCCGCATACCGTGGCCGGCCGGATCGTCACGCAGACGAAGTCCTTCGATTGGTTCTCGAACAGCAGCGGTTCGCAGAGACCCTTGAACTTGTTGTAAAGAGTCAAGGGCACCAGCGGGTGCTCTTCGGTGACTCGAGGCGATTCGGAGTAGCCGTACACCGAGGAGGAAGACGCGTAGATGAATCGCCGGACGCCCTGTTCCTTGGCGGCCTTCACGAGGGGCACGAAGCAGGCGTAGTTGATCTCCTCGCTGATCTTCTCGTCGAGCTCGAAACCTGCGTCGTTGGAAATGCAGGCCAGATGGATGACGGCGTCGACGCCCTTGCACGCCTGGCGAAATTGCGCCGTATCGCGGATGTCGGCCTTGATGAGAGCAAGGCCCTGCTGGGGCTTCAACTCGCATCCGTAAAACATGGCGTCGTATACCGTGACGTCGTGGTCCGCGGCCAGAAGCTGCGGGACCAGCACCGTGCCGACATAGCCGGCGCCACCGGTGACGAGAACATTCTTCATCATTTTGTCGTATCCGTTTCCCCGCTGTTCAGCGGGCCTCGCGCGAAGGGCCCGGGGCCGGCGGCTTCACCCCGCACCTTGTTGGTCAAAGGGATGGTGTACCCGGCGGCCATCGCGTCCCGATGGAACATCTGCACCGTCTCCAGCGAGTAATCGGAGTGATTCTTGCCGAAGAGCGGCACCTTGGCCAGGATGTCGTTGGTCGCCGTTATGATGTCGCATTCGACCTCGTCGGCCTGGACCAGGTTCAGGACCTCGCGCGGGCTCGCCCACAGCAGCTCCGCCCGGGGACGCGTTCGCAGGACTCTCTTCGCCTCCCGCATGATCGGCATTGGATCGGCTCCGGTGTCTGCGATCCGGCCGGCGAACACCGAGACGATCGCGGGCGTATCGGCTGCCAGCTGCTCCGCAATGGCTGCGACCTGCGCGACGGTCATGACCGCGGTGATGTTGAGCGCCACTCCGGCCTTCGACAGCCGCTGGATGACCAGCAGCGAGGACTGGCGGCGAGCGTTGGTCACGGGGATCTTCACGTTCACGTTGGGTCCCCACGAGGCAAGCTCGAACGCCTGCGCCTCCATCTCGTCGAACTCGTCGCTGAACACCTCGAAGGAGACCGGCCGGTCCGGCACCAGCCTCAGCACGTCCCGCGCGAAGGCCCTGTAATCTGCCACTCCGGCCTTGCGCATCAGCGTGGGGTTGGTCGTGAATCCGCGGATCCAGGGCTTGGCATACATGGCCTGAATACCGGCCAGGTCGGCTCCATCGGCGAAAATCTTGACTTTCATCCTCGTAATGTCGAGCACGGTTCCTCGCTCAGGCCGTCACGGCCCGGGTCTCGGCCTCCCGACGCACGATGAGCGCCGCGGCTTCTGCCACGTCGGCGCAGGTCGCGTCAGGAGCCACTGTCAGTCGTTCCGCATACCCGCGGTCGATGAAGACCGTGAAACAACCGGCGGCTCTGCCGCAGCCGACGTCCCGCCAGCGGTCGCCGACCATGTAGCTCGCCGCCAGATTGATTCCGTGTTTCCCTGCAGCTTCGAGCAGCATTCCCGGTTTCGGTTTGTAGCACGCGGAAGCCGCCTCGTCGGCGTCGTAGCAGACGAAAACGTCGTCCAGGGGAAGCTCCGCGCGCAGCATGTCGTGCATCTTCTCGACAACTTCGCGAGGCTGCTTGCCTCGTCCCACGTTGGGCTGATTGGTGGCCACGATCAGCAAGAACCCCAGGTCTGCCAGCGCCTGCAGCGCGCCCCTGGCTTCGGGCAGGATTTCGAACTCCTCGAGGGTCTCCGGCGCATGGGGCTTACCGCCGCGAACCGGGGTCCGCGTGAGCACGCCGTCGCGATCGATGAACACCGCTCGTCGCACTGCTCGCACTCCGCCGCCTACCGAGTGGTCTCCCACTTGGTGCCACTCGTTTGGAGCATGGGATGCGACACCAGGCAGTGCCACACGACAGCCTGGAACGCCTCCGTGTGCGGAGTGACGTGGGCAGGATTCACGGTAGGGATCACCACCACGGTGTCGCCGACTTGCCGGGTGTAACCGCCCTGCCGGCCGACAATGCCGAAGACCTTCAGTCCCCGGCGTTTGGCCTCTTCCAGCGCCCGCACGAGGTTCACGCTGATGTTCTTTTCGGCGTCGCCGCCCCCGACCGACATCACGAAGACAGCGTCCGAACTCGAAGCGCGGCTGACGGTAAGCCAGGCGGAGAACACCGTCTCCCAGCCCTCGTCGTTGGTGCGAGCCGTCAGCTCCGCGACGTTGTCCGAGGGCGTGTAGGCCTCGATGCCGCAGAGCTTGCGGAAGTCGTTGACCGCGTGGCTGCAATTGGCCGCGCTTCCGCCGACACCCAGCAAGAACAGCCGACCTTCGCGCGCCCGCAGCTCATGGAGCTCTTCGGCGATCTGCTCGATCGTCTCGGCGTCGATCTGCTCGGCAATCCGGCAAACCTCGGCAAGATACTGGGTGGAATGTGTTCGCGACATGAACTTTCAACCATTGGGTTCCGCGGTCGGGGCCTTGCAAGTGGACGTATCCGGTGGGCTCGAATATGCCCGCGTCTTCTCGAAGAGCCAGGCCGAAACCCGGCCGCCAAATATAGCACGCTAACGAAGTCGAAGCAAGAAACGGGCCCCCTGCGTGAAGGCCCGTCGGACTGGATCGATGGGACGGTCGCGGATAAAGAGAAGAAGGGTCCGAGTGGATCTCGTCTCAGGTCGCGAAGTTCCAGGAGAATGTCCAGGGAACGATTCCGAATCGGCAGGAAAGGCATGTAGTAGACTTGGACCCGATGAGGAACTTGCCATGACTTCTCCAAGACTGCAGGAGATGCGAGCGCCGGACGGTACTTTCATCGAAGATTTCCGCAACACGACGGACCAGCCGCAAATCCTCCAAGGCCTGATCCGACTTCAACCCCAAGCGAGGATCTTTCGGTCCAAATTCAAGGGGCCTTCCGCGCTAGCCTACAATTCGCGATGCGGCCCGGACGTCGACGCAGGCGCCTATTTCAACATCAACGAAAACTCGTACATCGCGCAAACGACAGTCGGCAGCTACTGCACGATCGGGGCACGCACTGCCATCAACGCCTTCGGCCATCCCGTAGACTGGCTATCCGTCCACGAGTTTCAGTACCACGCCAACGCCTTCAACTGGGTCGATTCCTACCGGAACTTTGCACGACTACCCTGGTCGCTTTCTCCTGGCGCGACCAGCAAAGTGTCTGTCGGCAACGACGTTTGGACAGGACACAATGTCAATGTCATGGGAGGAGTGACCATTGGGGACGGCGCCATCATCGGCGCGGGCGCCGTGGTCACTCATGATGTTCCCGCCTACGCCATCGTCGGAGGCGTCCCCGCCAAGCTCATCCGTTTCCGCTTTCGCGATCCGATTATCCAGCGCTTGCTGGCGTTGAAATGGTGGGAGTTTCCGTTTGAACGGCTGAGCGGTCTAGCTTTCAACGACATTGAACGCTGTCTCGATCAGTTGGAAGAAATACGAGCCGGCCTCGAGCGTCACTGAGCGCATAGGAAGAACGCAACCGTTCGCGGCTCATGTCCGGAACAGGCGATCCCGGTTGTCTGTCCCCTTCCTGAAGGTTCACGCCCGGCCTGGCACTCAACCGAGAGCCTCACGCATGCGCTGCCTCAGCATCGCGGCGCTTTCGCGTAGCGCGGGCAGGCTGCCGCTCTCGCGCAGCGCGATGGCAGCCAGGACCAGGAAGGCGGTGCCTCCCCAGCACAGGGCCGCCATGCAGTGAGCGGGAGGAAAATTCCGCGTCAGACAGACGACGACCGCGGCGCAAGCGGCCCACAGACCTGCGACTCGCACCGCGACCCACCATGCGCCGGGCAAGTCCATCAGTCCTTCTCTGTACCAGATCACGCCGCTGACCCACACGTACGTGATCAGCAGCGACGCGGCGCAGCCCCAAGCGTCCAGGAGCGGAATGAGCAGCCAGTTGGAAACGACATTCGCTGCGGCTGCCGACAACTCGTAGGCCAGACACCCCCAGAACCGCTTTCGTTGCAGCACATAAGCGATACCGAGGTTGAAGCAGACCGCCAGGCCCATCGCCGCCACCAGGGGCGGAACCATCGCGTAGGCAGCGTGATACGAAGGAGGGGTCAGGACTCGAAGGATGACCGGAGTCGTTGCAGAGGCCAGCAGCCCGAAGAGCGGCGCGAAGAGCAAGCTGAGCGTCACCGGGCGGGCCAGGCTCGAAATATCCGTGAGCGTCTCCTGAAAAACGTGCCGGGTGACCATCTGCGCAATCGCTCCGCTGATGCCGCCCATCACCGAGGCGGTGCCCAGAGCCATCTGATAGAGCCCGGAGGCCACGGCGCCGGTCCCTCGCGCTGCGAGCAACAACCTGTCCGCCGAGCCGATGATGGCGCCGCAGACGTGCGACAGGAAGAAGATGCCTCCCGAACGCAGCGCGAATTGAAACCTGAGCAGGGACCACGCAGGCGGATATCGGCGCGTCACGTAAGCGAGCAGCGCGACGGCCGTCAGTGCGGTTCCAAAGTTGCTGCCCGCCGTGTATCCGACAATGCCAGCGCCGGCAAACGCGAGCAACCCACAACTCAGTACAGCGGGCACGAGCAGCGTCAGGATGTCCTGACAGAGTCGAGCACGCACGTCCTCGTCCCAGTCGAACTGCACCTGGATGCTGATGATCAGCGCCCGAGCCACCTCGCCTATGGTGACGAAGAGCAGGAGGGTCTTTGCGACGACCGGATCGAGCCAAGCGTACTGGGTCAGCACGACGGGGACGACCAGGCTGAGCAGCACGGCCCCGACCGCCCACTGGCAATACAGCGCCGTCCAGAAAGCAGCGGCCCTGTCTGGGCCTTGCGGGTGCTCCAACAGCCAGATGCCGAGCTGCCGCGGCATGCCGAACTGGACGAGTTGCTGAAGCAGCGCGCCGACTGCGACGACCTGGCTGTAGACGCCATAGGTATGGACTTTGAGATATCGCGTCGTGACGGACACCGTCACGATGGACACCAGCGCCCGGAGTCCGTAAGACACCGTGTACCAGACGGTCTTGTTGAGGAACGTGCGGGTCGGCTTCCCGGGGGGAGCTTCGTCGGCCGCGCGGAGCAGTCCCGCCGTCTCAGCCGGCTCCGTCGGCTTCATCGACGATTCCTCGAGCGATATCTTCATGCTTGGGCGGCCAGAGCTGCCCGGAGTATAGCAAACCCATCGGAACAGCCGAGGCGCCATCGAGGGCGGAGCGTGGCATGATACATTCCTCCCTCTGCACGGAAACGACGGCGCTGCAACCCAACATCACCACCGAATGAGCTGGAAGCACAGCTGGAGCGAGTCGGCAGCCTGGGCGCGAGCGTTGCCGGGCCGTGTCGCCGGCCGTCTGCGCAGGGACCTCGTGGATAACAGGTCCTTCAGCATGCGGCGCTACGGCTCCATTCTTCGGGCTTGGCTTCGTGGATTCGGTCGTCCCCCTCTCGACGGCCGGCCGGTCGTCGTATTCCACAAGGTCTACGCCAAGCACAGGGAGTACAACCAAGCCGCCGCGCTCCGGAGCACGGGCCGGTATCAGACCGTCCTCTTTGCCCAGTACTTCGATTTCGAGGAGATGGAGGGCGCCTTCGACGAAGTGCACTTCTGCGCTAACCCGGGGGCGTTCGTCCGCCAGCTCTCCGCCTTGGCTCGCCGCGCGTCCATCCACTCCGTCCTCTGTGGCACCCAGACTGTGGACTATGCTCAGAGAGCGATGGACACGCCCAGAGATTGGCCAGTCCTTATCAACCAGTATGATTCGGCCTGGGCCACGGACCATCTCAAGCGCGCCCCGAGGGATTTCGGCGAGTACCTGCCGGCCTCGGAGATTGCGGCCGAGAAGGACGCCTTTCCACGTTGCGACGGTGTGATTGGGCGGTTTCGGGCCCTGAACATACTGTTCGAGGAACAGGACGTGCGCACGCCTCTGATCACTCGCTGGGATCTCTGCGACCGTCGCCGGTTCGCGCCGATCGAATCGAGGCCGCCCAGTCCGGACGGCGCGCTCTCCGTCGTCGTTGCCGGTCTGGTGTGGCCGATGAATCTTCCCGAGGACGTCTACGGGGAAGGACAGCTGGTGCGTTATGCCGCCGACTTCCAGGCCGAGCGCGTTCACCTGCACGTCTATCCGTCGCCCTATCTGCCGTTTCACTGCCCGCAGTACGAGAAGGAGAATCGAGAAAACCCGTTCTTCCACCTGCACGCGTCGGTACCGGCAAGCCAGTCGCCGACGGCCATTGCCGCGTACGATCTCGGATGGATGGTGGCGGACTGCTCGCGCAGCGCCCTCTTCAGCGACAGGTCCGTCGGCGCCATCATTCCGCTGAGGTTCTTCGGGCTGCTCGAAGCCGGGTTGCCAATCGTTTGTGCAGAGAACATGGCCTCCGTAGCCGACCTGGTCCGAAAGTACGACTGCGGCGTGGTTCTTCCTCGCCCGTCTCCCTTGGGCTTGCGCAAACTGCTCGAAGCGCAAGATTTTTCCGCGCTGCGATCCGGCGTCGCCCGCGCCCGCGAGGCGCTGGAGACGTTGAACCATGTCGACGACTTCGTCGCTTTCCTGGAAGAAGTCCGAGAACGATGGTCCTCCTCTCACCGCTCTGTGTCCTGAGCGCCATCCCACGAGGCAACCCATGTCTGACGTCGTCATGACCGGTAAACCCCCGCCCAGAAACCTTCGCGCCGGCGGCGCCCCAGTCCTCATCACGGGCTGCGGCAGCGGCATCGGCCTGGCGACGGCGCTGGCGCTGGCCCGCGCGGGCTACCAGGTCGTGGCGGGCGTGAAGTCGCTCGAGGAGCAGGGCACGCTGCGCGAGGACTCGCGCAAGGAGGACTTGCCCGTCGACATCGTCCCCTTCGACATCACCGACGAGGCGAGCACCCAGGAGGTTTTTCACTATCTCTCGTTGACGTACGGCCGGCTCCACGCGCTTGTGAACAACGCGGGCATCGCCGCGGGAGGCTTCTTCGAAGACCTGGACGACGACGAGGTTCGCAGCATCTTCGAGACGAATTTCTTCGGCACCGCGCGGGTGACTCGGCTGGCGATCCCGCTTTTGCGCGCAGCCGGGTCGAGCTACCTGATCGCGATCTCCAGTATGGCCGGACGCCTGGGCGTGCCGGCGATGAGCGTCTATCACGCAACGAAATTCGCGCTGGAGGGACTCTTCGAGTGCATCTACTTGGAACTGCGACCTCACGGCGTGCGAGTCGTGCTCGTCGAGCCGGGGCTCATACGAACGTCCATCATGGGGTCTGCTTTCCGCCTCTGCCGCCGCTTCGACGACCCCGCCTCCGTCAACCGCGATCGCGCTCACAAACTCTGGGACGGCTTCCAGAAACGCTTCGAACGCACCGCCCAGCCGCCCGCGACCGTCGCCGGGGAGATCCAACGCATACTGGAATCGCACGACCCGCCTCTGCGCCAGCCCGCGGGGCTCGATTCGAAGATTATCCTCTTCATCCAGAAGTGGACGCCCGCCTGGCTCTGGTTGCGGCTGTGGCGCGGTCAGGCGGGCTAAGCCGCCCTACGCCGGGGCATCGCGCGTCGCCTGGCTCAGGCCAGCTTCAACAACACGTCCTCGCAGTGGAGGATTTTTTTCGGAGTCAAATCGTCCGTCGAGGTCAGGTCGCTTTGCGCCTTCAGCTCGTCCAACAGCTTCCCGCGCGGGACCTCCGAGTCCTTCTGCTTGGACCCGTGCTTTCCGGGCAGCGTCGAAAGAAGCGACTTCAATCGCTTCGGTGACTTTGCCGCCCCCCGATTGGCGAAGCCGTTCCACAAGGTCTTGGGAGTGGCGTTGAGGCTGCCGTGATGACCGACCTTGTAGAGCGCAACGTCCTCGAGCTGCCGTTTGCGCGTCTCGGAATCGGGCGCCTCGAAAAGGCAATAGGACCAGTTCTCGATCTGCGCGTCCCCGGGAAAGAGCAGCTTCGTCTTCCCAACCTGGAACAGCAGGATCAGGCTCGTGTTGTTCAACACGCCGTCGAGTGACTGGACGATCTCCAGAAGCTGGCTGGCGCGGATGGCCCGGACCCGTGGAATGAACCAGTGTGTGTAGTCGGGAAGAGGCTGCGCGGTCTCGCTCGCCCTCGGCCCCGGCCCGGCCGTGGTCGCCAGCGCTCCCTCGACGAGATGCCAGTACTCGTTGGCGTCCTTCTGGCGTTCCTTCTTGATCGCCTTGCTCTGCAGCAGCGTCGGAGGGCCTAGGACGTCGACCTGAACACCCGGCAGCACGGAGCCGAGTTGGGAGTCCACGCCGTAGCTCGCGAAGACCTGATGCTGGGCCTTCTTTCCCATCTCGAGCAGGTTCCGGACCGCCTCCGGGTTCTTCACGTTGTCCTCGCCCAGGAACTTGATCTGGCTCAAGAGCCTCACCCCTGCCCAGCCCTCTATCCGGGCGGCTTCACCGACGGCCAATCTCGAAACGGCCTGCATCCGGGTCAGAGAGCCGACGAACCCCTTATGAGTCGAGGCATCCGTGGTGGTTGGTGCGAGCGCATTGCTCGCGGCCTTCGGATCCCCGGTCCAGGGCTGCACCACGACGTCCGGGTTCAGCGAGGCGATGATCGAGCCCGAGCTTTCCGAGCCCTTGGTCGTCGCAAATCCGCTGATGTGATCGCGATGCCGGTGAGTGGCCACCAGGCCGTGCAGTTTCCCTCCGCATCGCTTCGCGATGTCCTGGGCGATTAGAACCATCTGGTCCTTGTCGGCCCCTCTCGGCAACTTGGTCGTGCCGAAGTCGATCAGCACGTGCCGCTCGCTGGTAGGTTTGGCCGCGTTCCCGTAGCCGAAGGACAGCAGGAAACAATCTCCAAACCCGACCTGATAACTTCGAATGCTCACGCTCGCTGGTTTGGCTGCCATCACAACCATTGCTCCGTGATCCGCGTGTAAGCGCCCGTGGCACGCTTCCGGTGAAGCGCCGCGAATGGTCTCGCCGTGGCCGCGTGCTTGGTGAAGTATCCGTAATCCCACAGGTACTGAAGCCGCTCGTTCTGCAGCGTCGCATTGTCCAGGCGATTGGTGATGTTGAAGCGCAAGCGGCCGAACTGATCGAATATCAAAGCACCGCCTCCGTAGAGCTTCACCGTCGTATCGGGCTTCATTTGCAGCGGCTTGTTCACGCCGATCCGGAGCCGTGCCAGCTCGCTGGCCGGTACCTCCAACCGTTGGAAATACTCGGCGACCGTCTCTCGCAGCAGCAACCCCTCCGGGCCTACTCGCAGGCAAGGGCGCACCGACAGCACCTCGCTGTAGGTATGCGGGTAGAGCTTGAGCTTCTCCTGGTTCTGCCAGAGGAACCGGAAGACCTCGTCCGGATCTCGCACGAGGGACTCGAAGTGGATCCCGCTGTAGTCCAGGTCCGGGCCAGGTTGCTCCCAAAGGCCGGGCTCCCGCGCCGTGCCCTTGGAGGTCGGCATCACACCGTACTGGTCGAAGGACTTCAGGAGATGCTTGCGGAACTTGTAGCGTTCGTCGTCCGGCCGGATCTCGCAATCGGCGGTGAGTGCCGCGCTGAGAAAATCTCCGAAGACCAGGTGAACGGGAGGACAGTAGTCCAGCGCGCGAATCAGCATCGTCAGCAGATAGTCCGCCGCGCCGGCGCCTTCCTGCACCACCCGATCCCGGTCGTAAGAGGTGGTGTGCTCGTCGCCCAGAGTGCCGAGCTGTTCGCTCCAGACGTCGAGAAAGGCATTCATCACCATCGCCACGAAGACCTCTCCCCGGCGATGCGGCTCCAGGAACTCCGGATCGTCCTTCAACAAGGTCCGCGACTTCGGTAGATCCAGTGAGCTGCGGAGCGGCTTCCCGCGAATCGGAGACAGCTCGCTGCCCATCTCTTCGGCCAGGCCCATCAGAACACTTTTGCGCAGCTCGTCTCGCCCCACCTGAGCCTTCATGATCCGGTCCGAGGGCCCAGACGAGCCTGGAGCGCCACCGGCGCCCTGCGCCCGGTCCACCAGCTTCCCGACGACGTGTTTCAGCGAGAAGACCGAAAGAAGAGCCACCACGTCGGCGAACCCCTCGTGAAACGCTGCCTGATCCGGTGACGAGGGATCGACGTAGCGTTCGCGCAAGCCGTCCAGCAATGCGTGCGTCGTCTCGTGCGCCACGACATCGTGCGAAAGGCACGTATAGATGGTGCCGTTGCGACCCGGAAAGTGGCCGAAGAACAGCCCTTCGTCGTCCTTCGAGTAAAACGCGTTGGCGTCCGAGAAGGCGTGCGGCGCCACCTTCAACTGATGCGACCGGAAGCTCCAGCCCACTCGCCTGCCCAGCGCAAATTCGAACCGCGAAAGCACGCGCATCACGATGGCGTATACGTTCTGGGCGTGGAACTGCGGGTCGGTCAACAAGGTGGCGTTGTCCGAATGCTGGAAGGGATCGACCGGCGTCTTTTTTCCGTAGAACCCCTTCGACGGCGGCGTCTCGAAATGATCCGTCGAGGCGTCATAGTCGATGATCTGCACGCGGTGGCCCCACGGACCGGGCTCCAGCCGCTCGTACGGAACCTCCACCTGCTCCGTGACGATACGATCGTCGATGCGAACCGCCGGGTCCTGAGCGATGATCGTCAGTTTGCGTTTGACCGGCTGCACGAAAACCTCCCTGAGTACCTGGGCACACTAGTCGAGTATTGGGGACTATGCGACTCTTTTCTCTTCCGCGCGTCTGGACGGGAGCGCGACAGAAACGATCGATCAGGCTGTGGTCTCGAGCCAGACCTGAAACATCAACACGTCCCACAGATAGTAATGCCAGTTCCGTTCGCCGGAGAGGTGCTCTCGCCACTTCTGCCGGATGGGCGCAGGGTCGAAGAAACCCTCGCGTCGCAGCCTCGATTCGTCGAGCAACGCCTCAGCCCAGGTCCGCAGGGGGGCTCGAAGCCAGGAGTCGAGGGGCACTCCGAAGCCCATCTTTGGGCGATCGAAGAGCCTCTCGGGGACGTAGCGCGCCAGCACCTGCCTGAGAATCCACTTCGAATGCCCGTTGCGGACCTTCAGCGAAAGCGGCACGCGCGCCGCGAACTCCACCACGCGATGGTCGAGAAGCGGAACTCGCGCTTCCAGGCCGACTCCCATGCTTGCGCGATCGACCTTCACCAGGATGTCGTCGTGCAAGTAACTCACGGTGTCGGCGTACATCATATGCTCTTCCAGGCCGGGCACTCGCGCCCAGGCGGAGGGATCGTTCAGCACCGTGCAAGGCTCGTGAGACCCCAGCACGATGGAGGACGGCTCTCGCCAGTGAGAGACCATATCTCGATAGAGCGCTTGAGGGCCTGCGGTCGAGAGGATATCCGCCAGCTTTCGGAACCGGTCCGCGGGGTTTCCCTTCCGGACGGTTTCCGGCAAGCAGTTGCCCGCGGCTCTTACGAAGCCCGCGAAGGCCTGTGCCGGGATGCACCTCAGCGCGTGCGCGAACATCCGGCGGAGCGGCCCCGGCAGAAATCCGATGACGTTCCAGATCGTGCGTGCGGTCGCGTACCGGGAGTAACCGCAGAACAGCTCGTCACCGCCATCGCCGGAGAGGCTGACGGTGACGTGGCGGCGCGTCAGCTCGGAGAGCAGAAAGGTCGGGATCTGGGACGAGTCGGCGAAGGGCTCGTCCCAAAGCGCGGGAAGCCGAGGGATGACGGCAAGCGCATCCTCGGGGGTGACGATCAGTTGCGTGTGATCGGTGCCCAGGTGCTCGGCGACTTTGCGAGCG
>JACQFU010000538.1 GCA_016199905.1 Candidatus Wallbacteria bacterium | reverse complement strand
CGGGCGCGTGCAGGTAGTCCGCGGACTGTAACGTAGCCGTGCCTCGATCGACGACGCCGCCGGGCCAGGTGTAAGGCGTGCCGAGCGGTTGGCGCAGCCAGCGTTCGAAGCGCGACCACTCGATCAAGACAGGCGCGTGGATGCCGTGTCCGAACCCGCCGAGATCCCGGACGGCATCGACCGCCGCGGCAGCGGCATCGTCGGACTCGCCGAGCAGCGAACGGATGATGGGGAGCACAGCGGCCCCGTCATGACGCGCTCGAAGCGAACGGATGATTTCTGTCCTGACAGCGGGATCGGGCTCGCGTTCGACGGGCTGTTGCAAGACCGGCTCCTTGCCTCCGGTGAGACGCAGGCAGAGCGCGACACGGGCGGCAATTCCGGAGGTAGTAGCCAGGTCGCGGGCGGCGCGTTGGCGCTCCGAAACTCCGCCCGTCGAGAGGCGAGCCAACGCGGCTTGCAGAGCGTCCTGTGGCTGCTTGGGCGCGCGGTCCTCCCGGCTGGAGGGAGTCATTGGAGTGACCGACGCCATTGGAGCCATCGGATCCGAAGCGCGAGCTGCGAGCGGACGGCCCCGTTGCGTCAGGGCCCAGGCGAGGCCCGAAACCAGAATGACTGCAACGGCGGCGCCGAGGACGGCGCCCGGGCCGTATTGAGGAACAGAAATGACTGCCGTGGGGGCCGCCGGCGCAATGGCCGAGGGCGGCAGCGAGATCGTCGGGGCCGCGGCGCGCGCGGGGACCGCTCGCTCGCGCACCGACGTCGGCATGGGAGCGCGACCCGGAGAATCGTTCGCCGGCGCATCGGGCGCCGCGCCGAAGCTCGAGACCTCGCCGGCCGTGGCCGGGTTCAGCGACTGTTCCAGTGCGCGGCGCAGCGAGGTGACGGACTTGTGGCGTCGGGCCGGATCCTTTTCGAGCGCTTTCAGCAGCAAGCGCTCCAGCCGCTCGGGCAGCTCCGGGCGAACCTGGCGAGGCGCCACGGGCGGTTCGCTCAAAATCGAGCGCAGCACTGACGATACGTCGTCACCCACGAACGGCGGCTGTCCCGTGAGCAGGTCGTAGAGCGTGGCACCGAGGCCGTAGACGTCCGTCGCGGGAGTGGTCTCGGCTCCAAGGACCTGCTCGGGACTCATGTACGCCGGAGTGCCGATGATGGTCCCTGCTCCCGTAAGCCGGCCCATCTGGGTCCGGGCGCTCGCGATGCCGAAGTCGAGCACCTTGACGACCCCGTCGACGGACACGAGCAGATTGTCGGGCTTGAGGTCTCTGTGGATAACGCCGCGGGAGTGAGCGTGCTCGACGCCGGCGCAGGCCCCCATCAGGATCTCGACCGCGCGTGCCGGGGAAAGCTTCCCGTCTCGATCGAGGATCGACTGGACCGAGCGTCCCCCCACCCATCCGAAGACAATCCACCGGGCCTCGGCGTCGACGTCGAAGACGGGCACCAAGTTGGGGTGGCCGAGGAGCGCGCAGATCCTGGCCTCGTTGAGGAATCGCTGCCGCGACGAAGGCTCCGAGCGCCACTCGGGTTTGAGGAACTTGACCACGACGTCGCGGTCGAGGGCAAGCTGCCGGGCCTTGACGACGAAGCCCGTGCCGCCGGAGCCAAGCGTCTCGAGGGGCAGGTACCCGTCGAGGAAATCGCGGGGATAGTCCACCACTTATGGAAATCTAGCATGCCCAGGCAGGCGCCGAGAGCAATCTGGACTCGATACGTCCATCCGGATAAGATGGCCGGCGACACGGACGCACGACGCCCCCGAGATCGGGGCAGGAGGACTGGACTGATGCGCTGGACCATCGCCGCTGTGACGCTACTGGCCTTTCTCGGTTGGCAGGCGGCCGGATGGGCCGGCGACTCCGACTCGAGGTTGAAGGACCTTCTTCAGAAGGCCAAGAGAAAGGGCGCCAAGACGGCAACTAGCCCGGCTGCCGAGACGCCGGCTGCCTCCGAAGTCGTCGCGGGAGAAATCCACGAGGACTACAACATCAACGCCCAGTACCGGGGGACGGTAAAGAAGGCGTTCATGGACATCGGCCACTGCGCCGTGACTTTCACGACCAAGCCAAGCGGCGAGTTCAACGTGAAGGTCAGCGGCAGCGTGACCGACCCCGAGAACGAGAGCCACAAGTACGAGCTGCAGATCGACGCCGACTACCGCCAGCAGGGCAATCGTATCGACTTGCTGGCCGACCGCAGCAAGTTCAATCAGGAGGCCGAGCGGCACCGGGCGCGGGTCCTGAAAGACATCCCCTTCATCTACATCGCGAAGTTCACGCCCTACCCCGCGGTGAACAAGGACACGGTTTGGGTGCTCGACAGCAACGAGTTCAACATCAAGCACACACGCACCGACGAGGGCGGCGGAGAGCTCCAGGTGACGATCACCGAGCACGGCGGGATGATCGGCAAGATCTTCCTCGAGACCGGCGAGGCCGTCCCGCACAACATCAAGAAGTTCCGGGTCGTCGGAACCAACGACGTGGTGCTCAGCTTCGTCGCCCCCAGGTATAGCGCCCCGGGGAAGTAGGCCGTCGGCACTGCACTGTCGAACCACGAGGGCATCGGCGGACCGCGCCCTTCGCCAAGCGCAGGGCGAACGGGATTGAGGAAAGGGACTTCGGGTCCGCCGCTCTAGCGCGCGTAGAGTTGGGTCAGATCGCGCAAGCGGCGGCCGATTCCGTCGTGAAGTTGGCCTTCGGTGTAGCGCCACGCCCAGTTGCCGCATGCCACCGAAGGTTTGTTCATCCGGGCCTCGGTGCCCAGTTCCAGGAGATCCTGGACGGGTACGATGGCCATGGAAGCTGGCGACGCCAGCGCGGTTCGAATCAGCTCCCAGACGATGTCCTTGCCGTCTCGACCGAGGTAGCGGTGCAGGTAGTCGCGCTCGTGCGAGGCGGCCGCCTCGTACCAACCGCGAGTCGTGTCGTTGTCATGAGTGCCTGTGTAGACGACGCAGTTCTTGGAAACGTTGTGCGGGAGGTGGTCGTTCTCCGGGCCGGAGCCGAACGCGAACTGGAGGATCTTCATCCCGGGGAACGCGAACCGGTCCCGCAGAGCTCGCACCTCGGGAGTGATGACGCCAAGATCCTCGGCGATGATCGGCAACGAGCCCATCGTGGAGTGGATGGTCTCGAAGAGGTCGTGCCCCGGGACCTTGACCCAGCGGCCGTTGACCGCGGTCTTCTCGTCGGCTGGCACTTCCCAGCATCCTTCGAAGCCGCGGAAGTGATCGATGCGAAGGATGTCGACGACTTGAAGCGAGGCCCGGAACCTGCGGACCCACCACTTGTACTTGGTGCACTCCATCGCATCCCAGCGATAGAGCGGGTTACCCCAGAGCTGTCCGGTCTCGCTGAAGTAGTCGGGGGGCACACCCGCGACGAACAGAGGCTTGCCGTCCTTGTCCAGCCAGAACATCTCCGGATTGGCCCAGGCATCCGCGCTGTCCATCGCCACAAAGATCGGGATATCGCCGATGACCTTGACGCCTCGGTCGTTGGCGTAGGAGCGGATCTCGCGCCATTGGAGTGAAAAGAGGAATTGAAAGTATTTTTGCGCCCACAGTTGCTCGCCGAGCCGTTCGCGCCACTGGTGGCAGGCCGAGGGTTGATGAGTGGCGATATCGTGTTCCCAGGTGTTCCAGACCGCGCCTTCGTGGTGGTCCTTGAGCGCCTTGAAGAGAGCGTAGTCGTCGAGCCAGTACGCGTTGTCGTTGCAAAAGTGGTCGAATCGGCGTTTTCGGTGCGGTTTTCCGTATCGGCGGAAGTAATGGAACGAGCGCCACAGCAGCGCGTTCTTCCACTCGATGACCGGGCCATAGTCGACCTTGTCGTCGGGAAAACGAGGCACGACTCCCAGCTGGTCTTCCGGCAGATATCCATCGGCGACGAGCTTGTCCGGGCTCACGAGCATGGGATTTCCCGCGCACGACGACAGACACTGGTAGGGGCTGTCGCCGTAACTCGTGGGGCCCAGCGGCATCACCTGCCAAAGCGATTGGCCGGCCGCGGCCAGAAAATCGACGAAGTCGTAGGCCGCGTCGCCCAGGTCGCCGATGCCATAGCGGGACGGAAGAGAGGTGGGATGCAGAAGGATGCCGGCGCTGCGAGGGAACGTCATGGAGGCAGCGTAGCAGCACCGAGTTGCCAGTAGAAGGGTGGAGCTACGCCCCGGCCTTGTGCGGTTCCAGGCTGGCCTGGGCGGCGGCTGGCTCCGCGGCGACGCCTTCGGAAGCGCGCGGCTTCGGGCGGTCCATCTCGGCCTTGGCGGCGGGCGACAGAGGCGGCGGCAGCGTCTCGCCTGCCAGCAAGCGGTCGATCTGGGCGTTGTCGAGGACCTCGTGGATCAAGAGGTTCTCTGCGATCAACTGCAGCTTGTCGTAGTTCTCTTTGAGCAGCTTGCGAGTGCGTTCGAGCGCCTCCATGATGATGCGCTTGAGTTCTTCGTCGATCTCGCGGGAGGTCTGTTCGCTGTAGTTGCGGTCGCGCGTCAGGTCGCGGCCCAGGAAGATCAGCGAGTTCTTCTCGCCGTAACTGATCGGGCCGAGCCGATCGCTCATTCCAAATTCGCAGATCATCTGATGGGCGATCTTGGTGGCTTTCTCGATATCGTTGGCGGCGCCGCTGTCGATCTCGCTGAAACGCAGTTCCTCGGCCACTCGTCCTCCGAGAGCGGCGCAGATGGTATCGAGCAAGTAGTGACGGCCTCTCAGGTAGAGCTTCTCTTCCTCCGGGAGGAAGCTGGTGACGCCCAAGGCGCGGCCACGGGGAATGATGCTGACCTTGTGCAACTCGTCGACGCTCTTGAGCACCTTCGTCATCAGAGCGTGTCCGGCCTCGTGCCAGGCGGTCTTCTGCTTGATGGCATCTGTGAGGACCCGGCTCTTGCGTTCGGGGCCCATGAGCAACTTGTCGCGGGCGTCCTCGAAATCGCGCATGACCACGAGCTTGCGGTTGCGCCGCGCGCACAGCAGCGCCGCCTCGTTGACCATGTTGGCTATGTCGGCGCCCGAGAAGCCGGGAGTCGCCCGCGCCAGGATGGTCATGTCGACTTCGTCCGTGACGGGTACCTTGCGGCCGTGGATGCGGAAGATCGCCTCGCGTCCCTTGATATCCGGCAAGTCCACAACGATCTGGCGATCGAAGCGGCCGGGCCGCAGGAGCGCGGGGTCCAGGACGTCGGGCCGGTTGGTGGCGGCAATCATGATGACGCCTTCGTTGGTGTCGAACCCGTCCATCTCGACGAGCAGCTGATTGAGAGTCTGCTCGCGTTCGTCGTGGCCGCCGCCCAGGCCTGCGCCGCGCTGGCGGCCGACGGCGTCGATCTCGTCGATGAAAATGAGGCAGGGGGCGTGCTTCTTGCCTTGTTCGAAGAGGTCCCGCACGCGCGAGGCGCCGACACCCACGAACATCTCGACGAAATCGGAACCCGAGATGTGAAGGAACGGAACGTTGGCCTCACCGGCGACAGCGCGCGCCAAAAGCGTCTTTCCCGTGCCGGGAGGGCCCATGAGCAGGACGCCGCGGGGCAGGCGGGCTCCGATCTCTTTGAACTTCTTGGGGTGTTTGAGAAACTCGATGACCTCTTCCAGGTCCGATTTCGCCTCGTCGCATCCTGCCACGTCGTCGAACGTGTTCTTCACGCGGCTGCTGTCCATGAAGCGGGCGCGGCTCTTCCCGAAGGAGAGCGCCTTGGCGCCGCCGCCCTGCATTTTCTGCAGGAAATAGAACCAGATCAGGATCAGCACCACGAAGGGAAACCAGCTGCCCAGCATCGACAGCCACCACGGGATCTCCGTAGGAGGCTCGAAGGTGACCTTGATGCGATCGAGGGGCCGCTTGGCGTTGTCCGGATCGACACCGGAGATCTTCGTCTCGCGCAGGATGCGGAGATCGCCGTCGTCAGGCGACCAGTAGGCGCGAAAGATCCTCTTGCCCTTGTCCTCGAGAGTCTTGTAGCGGACGGATTTGCCGTCCATCGTGAGCTCGTAGACTTGGCCCTGCCCGACCTTCTGCCAGAACTCCGAGTAGCCGACAAGCTGCTCGGGCTGCTTGTCGACGGTGTGCGCGAAGATCGCGAAGATGATCACGAGGATCAGCAGGTAGAGCGTGTAGTTCTTGAATCGATTGCCCAAAGTGGTTCCTCTCGATCCGCGGTTTCCCGCGTAGGCACGGCCCACCGATTACGGCGAGGCGTCCTCGGATGAATCGCGATGCTATCACAAGAATACTCGCCATTCAATAAAAACGCGAACGGCTGCCGGCCCGAACTCGGACGTCTTCGGGGTGAGGCACGCCACCGTCTCGGCGGCCGTCTCACGGTGCGAGAACGGCGCGCAGGCAAAACGGCGCCTCGCGGCACGCGGGCGAGTCCTCGACTCGCTCTGACGAGCGTATCCCGTCGAGCGCCGAACGCCCCCTGTCACGCTCTCGACACGACGAACCGTAACTCCATGTGTTACCCTGGGAGGCTCCTTTCGACACCACCAATCTCATGACCGACCTTCCCCTTCCCGTTCCGGCGCCCTCGAGCGGCCGCCTCGGCGAACGCGAGATCCGCGGGCTGCTCGACGAGCGCATCCTGGTGCTGGACGGCGGGATGGGCACGGCCCTCCACCCCCTTTCGCTCACAGCCGGCGACTTCGGCGGCGCCGAGTTCGAGGGCTGCAATGAGGCCCTCAACCTGACGCGCCCCGAGGTGGTCCTCAAGATCCACGAGGACTATCTCGCCGCGGGCGCCGACATCGTCGAAACCAACAGCTTCGGGGGCACGCCGCTGGTCCTGGCCGAGTATCAACTCGCCCACCGCGCCTACGACATCAACGTCGCCGCCGCCCGGCTCGCCCGAAAGGCTTGCGAGAAGCATTCTCAGCCCGGCCGCCCCCGGATGGTCGCAGGCTCCCTCGGCCCCACAACGAAGACTCTCTCGGTTACCGGTGGGGTCTCCTTCGACGCGATGACGGACACCTATTACGAGCAGGCGCGCGGCTTGATCGATGGCGGCGTCGACCTCGTCCTGATCGAGACCTGCCTGGACACGCTCAACGCCAAGGCCGCCGCTCGCGGCGTGCGGCGCTACTTCCGCGAAAGCGGAGTGCGGTTGCCCGTGATGCTTAGCTGCACCATCGAGTTGATGGGCACGATGCTGGCCGGCCAAGGCGTGGAAGCCTACTTCACGTCGATGGCCCATATCGAGCCGCTCTCGGTGGGAATGAACTGCAGCACCGGCCCCGAGTTCATGGCCGAACACCTGCGCGCGTTGTCCGAGCTGGCCTGGACCTACGTGAGCTGCTACCCCAACGCGGGCCTCCCCGATGAAAACGGACAGTTCGGCGAGACTCCCCTGATCTTCTCCGAGAAGATTGCCCGGTTCGTGGAGCAGGGCTGGCTCAACATCGTCGGCGGCTGTTGCGGCACGCATTTCGGCCACATCCGCGAGGTGGCTGCGCTGGTCGCCGGCAAGCCGCCGCGCCGGCCGCAGGCCAAACGCAAGCTGGCGCTGGCGGGCGTCGAGTACTTCGAACCCGACGAGACCAACCGCCCCGTCATCGTCGGCGAGCGGACCAACTCCCTCGGCAGTCGCAAGTTCAAGGGCCTGATCGCGGAGGGCCGCTACGAAGAGGCCAGCGAAGTCGGCCGCAAACAGGTCCGCGGCGGCGCCCAGGTCCTCGACCTCTGCTTGCAGAACCCGGACCGCGACGAGCCCAAGGATATGGAGGAGTTCCTTCGCTACGTCGTGCGCAAGGTGCAGGTGCCGCTGATGATCGACAGCACCGACGCCGCGGTCTTGGAACTGGCGCTGAAGCGGTCGCAAGGCAAGGCAATCGTCAACAGCATCAATCTGGAGGACGGAGAGGAGCGCTTCCGGAAGGTTTGTCCGCTGCTGGTGGAATATGGCGCGGCGGTGGTCGTCGGATGCATCGACGAAGACCCCAAGCAAGGCATGGCCGTCACGCCCGAACGCAAGGTCGAGATCGCCCGGCGCAGTTACGCTCTCCTGACGGGGACGTACGGCGTCGCCGGACGCGACATCCTCTTCGACCCGCTGGT
>JACQFU010000015.1 GCA_016199905.1 Candidatus Wallbacteria bacterium | reverse complement strand
GAGAATGTGGAGGACCACTTCAAGCTGGGAGACATCATGCCGGTGAAGCTCATCAAGATCGACGAGATGGGCCGACTGGACCTGTCCAGGCGCGAGGCGCTGATCGAGCGAGGCGAAGTGCCGGCCGGTTGGGCACCGCAGACCGAAGGGGACCGCGACTCGCGGCCTCCGCGCCGCGAGCACAGCGGGAGCGGTCGAGGCCCCAGCCGCGGTCCGCGCCCGGGCGGTCCGGGCGGGTTCGATCGCGGCCCTCGCCGCGATCACGGCGGGCCCGATCGAGGCCCACGGCACGATGGCCCGCACGGCGACCAGCCGCCGCGCCCCCCGCGCCCCGAGGGCGAGGGTAGCGGCGAGTAGCGAATGCGTCCGGGGCGGCGAGAGCCGCCCCGGTTTTCATGATGGAGCCACGGCCCACGGCCCACGGCCCTGACGGCTCGGCCACCGCAAGCATCGCGGAGGCGGGCATGGCACTGGCGCTGGCGTTCGTGTTGAAGGTCGTGAGCGTGCGCGTCATGCCGGCTGGCGGTGGGATTTCGCTGGCGAGTCTCGCGCCGCTCTGGGCCTACTCCATCCGCTACGGCGTCCGGGCGGGCGCGTTTGTCGGGGCGAGCTTCGGCGTGTTGCAGCTGATGCTGCGGCCAGAGGTCATGCACTGGGCGCAGGCGCTGCTCGACTATCCCGTGGCGTTCGCGTCCGCGGGAGCGGCGGGGTTGGCGGGCGTGCATCCGGCGATAGCCTGCACGCTGGCAACCCTGGCTCGTTACGGCGCGCACGTCCTTTCGGGCGTGGTGTTCTGGTCCTCGGCTGCGCCCAAAGGCACGCCCGTCTGGCTCTACGCGCTGTCGTACAACCTGGTCGTGTTTGCCGACGCCGCTCTGGCCGGCATCGCGCTGGCCGCGATCGCTCGCCGCGTCCCGGGCATCCTCACGCGAGACGTTTCCGACAGCCGCGGGCACGACGCCGACAGGCGATCTCCTCTGCCCTGAACGACGAAAAACCCCCGCGTTCGCGGGGGTCGTTCTTCACGTGCCCGATCGGTCGAGAATCAAGCAACCTTCTGGATCTTGAAGGCTTTGATGCACTTGGTGCAAACCTTGACAGTGCGAGTGGAGCCCCGTATACTGGCCCGCACGCTCTGGAGGTTCGGCAGCCAACGCCGCTTGGACTTGCGGTTCGAATGGCTGACGGCGTTGCCCACGACTGGGCTCTTGTTGCAGATGTGGCAGCTGGTGGCCATGTCGAAAATGCCTCCGGTTCAACTTGAGTAAGGGCCCTGATTGTACCACACTCCCATGACTGCGGCAAGGAGATTCCTCCTGCTGACCTGCTTGCTGGCGGTCGCGGGCCAACTCGCGGGAGCGATCGAGGGGTTGAACCGCCTGGAGTCGGTGGAGCCTTCGACACCAGGGGAGGAGCCCGGGGTCGTTTTTCGCTTCTCGCGGCGGCCCGAGTTCGTCCGGGTCCCGCTGGAGAACAGCTTGGTCTTGGTGCTCGACTTCGTGGAGACGGCCTTCGAACCGATCAAGAAGAGCCTCGACTTCGACCAGGGCCCCATTCGCTCCTTGGGCCTCACGCAGTTCAGCCGGGACCGCGTGCGGCTGAGCCTCAAGCTGGCCCGCCGGGCGCGCGTCGAGATCTTTCGCCAGCCTCAGGGCGAGCAATGGGTACTGACCCTGCGTGTGGTGACTGGCGGCCGCTCGGCCGGCGAGCCCGACACCGCCGCGTTGCGAGCCGCTTCGGGCGGCGGCAGCGCCGTCGTGGTGCTCGACGCGGGCCACGGCGGCCGCGACGAGGGTGCCCGCGGTCGAAGTAGCCGCGAGAAGGACGTGACGCTTGCCGTGGCGCTCGCGGCCCGGGACGTCTTCCAGCGTGACCCCCGGATCAAGGTCTACTTGACGCGCTCCAGCGATCGCTACGTCGCCCTCGACGAGCGAAGCTCTTTCGCCGACCGCGTCAAGGCCAACGTCTTCGTCAGCATCCACGCCAACTCCACAAAGGAGGGCAACCCATCCGGAGTGGAAATCTATTTTCTGTCCTTGAAGGGCGCCAGCGACGAGGAGTCCCGCCGCCAGGCCGAACGCGAAAACTCGGCCGGCGACGATTCCGGTCGCTCCACCAACAACATCCTCGAAGCCATCCTCGACAACATGGTCCAGACCAGCACCATCAACCAATCGAGCAAGCTTGCCAACATCTTGATGCGGAAGTGGACCCGCGTGACCGGGCAGAAGCCTCGCGGCATCCGGCAGGCCGGCTTCCGGGTCCTCAAACCGGTCAACATCCCCTCGGTGCTGGTCGAGACCGGCTTCATCTCCAACTCCCGCGAGGAACGCCTGCTGGCCGAGCCCCGCTACCACGACGCCGTCGGAAAGGTCCTCTACCAGAGCGTCGTCGAGTACCTGACGTCGGCAGGCCAGCTCTGAGTCCCCTGAGGAGCCAGCGATGGTCATCGACGAACGAATAGTCTCTCCCGAGCCGCAGCCTGTCGACCAGGCCGCGAGCGGCGCCCCGGGGCTGCGCCCCAAGAGCCTAGATGAGTTCATCGGCCAGGAGGACCTCAAGAAGCGCCTGCGAATCTTCCTGGAAGCTGCCCGCCAGCGCGGGGAGGCGCTCGACCACGTCCTGCTCGCCGGTCCGGCCGGCCTGGGCAAGACCACCCTGGCCCACATCGTCGCCCGCGAGATGGGCGCCAATCTTCACGTCACCAGCGGTCCCGCCATCCAGCGCTCCGGCGACCTCGCCTCGGTGCTCTCCAACCTGCAGAAGAACGACGTCTTGTTTCTCGACGAAATCCACCGCATCAGCCGCCCCGCCGAGGAGGTCCTCTACACCGCGATGGAGGATTTCCACCTCGACATCGTGATGGGCAAAGGGCCGGCCGCGCGCACGCTGCGGTTGCCGCTTCCGCCGTTCACGCTGATCGGCGCCACCACGCGCTCGGGCCTTCTCACCACGCCGCTGCGCGACCGCTTCGGCATCACCGCCAACCTGGAGTTCTACGGCGACGACGACCTGCTGAAAATCGTTCGACGCGGCGCGTCGTTGCTCGGCGTCGAGCTCGATCCCGAGGGCGCCAACGAGATCGCGCGCCGTTCGCGCGGCACTCCCCGCGTCGCCCTGCGCGTCCTGAAGAACGTTCGCGACGTGGCCCAGGTCCGCTCGCACGGCCTCGTCAATCGCCGCGTCGCCCGAGAGGCCCTCGAGCTGCTCCAGATCGACGAGCTGGGCCTCGACCCGATCGATCGCCGGCTCATGGACATGCTGGTGAATCGATACCGCGACTTCCCCGTCGGCCTCGATACCCTGGCTGTGACTCTCGGCGAGCAGCCCGACACCATCTCGGAAGTGATCGAGCCCTTTCTCATCAAGATTGGCTTCCTGGTCCGAACGCCGCGCGGCCGCGTCGCCACTCCGCAAGGCCTGGCGCATTTCGGCGCGCCGCCGAGGAAGGCGACCGACGAGCAAGGACACCTGTTCAACGGACGGGACTGACGCGCCGCCCGGCGTCTATCGTCCCAGCTCTTCGCGGAGCTTCCCGGCGTCCAGCTCGCCCTCCCAGCGGCTCACGACGATGGTGGCGACGCCGTTGCCGACCAGGTTCGTCAGGCTGCGAGCTTCGGACATGAACCGGTCGATGCCCAGGATCAGCGCCAGGCCCGAAACCGGCACGCTCGGCACCACGGCCAGCGTCGCCGCCAGCGCCACGAACCCCGCGCCCGTCACGGCCGAGGCGCCCTTGCTGGTGAGCGTCGCCACACCGAGGAGCTTCAGCTGCTGCGCCAGCGTCAGGTCGATATTCAGCGCCTGCGCGACGAAGAGGGCGCCCATCGTCAAGTAGATGTTCGTGCCGTCCAGGTTGAACGAGTAGCCGGCCGGCACGACCAGGCCGACGACGGAGCGCGAACATCCGAGCTGCTCGAGCTTCTGCATCAGCGGGACCAACGCCACCTCCGAGGAGGAAGTGCCGAGCACGGTGAGCATCTCCTCCTTGATGTAGGCGATGAAGCGGAAGATGCTGAATCCCGTCGCGCGCGCGATGCTCCCGAGCACCAGCACGACGAAACAGATGCAGGTCAGGTAGAAGGCGGCCATCAGATTGAGCAGCCTCAGCAGCGACGCGGCGCCGTACTTGCCGATGGTGAACGCCATCGCGCCGCCCGCGCCGAACGGAGCGAAACGCATCACGATGTTCACCATCGCGAAGCAGGCGTGGGAGAACGACTCCATCAGCACCACGACGGGCCGCCCTTTCTCCCCGCTGGTGGCCAAGGCGAAGCCGAAGAGCACGCTCACCAGCAGCACCTGCAGGATGTCTCCGCCGGCGGTAAAGGCGTCCGCAAAAGTCTTCGGGACGGTGTGGAGCAGGAAGTCGGCGACGCCCTCGCCCGAGGCCTTCTTGGCGTAATCGGCGACCGCGCCGGCGTCGAGCGTCGCGGGATTTACGTTGAACCCGTGCCCGGGCCGCATCCCGTTGGCGATCAGCATGCCGAGGATCAGCGCCAAGGTGGACACCAGCTCGAAGTAAAGGAGCGACTTGGCGCCGACGCGTCCGACCTTCTTCAGGTCGCTCATCCCGGCGATGCCGAGCACCACGGTGCAAAACACGACGGGCCCGATGAGCATCTTGATGAGCGAGATGAACCCGTCGCCCAGCGGCTTGCAGGCCACGCCCAGGCTCGGATTGAAGTAGCCGAGCAGCCCCCCCAGCACGATGCCCAGCAGCACCTGCAGGTAGAGCCGGCCGCTGGCGCTGCTTGCGTTAGGCTCCATCGATCGATTTCGCGGACTTCCCGCCGGTGCGGGCCCGCCGCGAGCAGGATAGCACCGGCTTCGTCCCTGCGACGCGCGCCCCCCGAGTGGCAACTCCGTGGTGCGTGGCGGCGCTCCACGGGTTGTATGCTCTGGTTGTGAGGAACGGCCGGGCGGCGAGGTGGCGGTGATGGGCGAGACGGTGGCGCGGCTGACGGCGGCGGTAGACGCCGGGCTTGCCGGTTCCGTTCGGCTGGTCGTGGACGTGGTCTGGCTTGCGTGGCGCGCGCTCGGGGCGGCGCTCACGCTCCGCTTCGATCGGACGCGGTTCGTGGCGGAGCTGGACCGCTCCGTGGTGGGCGCCCTGCCGCTGGTGCTAGCCGCGGGATTGGCAACCGGGGCCGTGATGGTCTGGCAGACTGTGGAGGGCCTGGCGCGCTTCGGCGCCTCGGTGTACGCAGCGAAGCTTGTGGCGCTGTCGCTGGTGCGCGAGCTGGCGCCCGTCCTGACGGGGTTGCTGCTGGCGGGGCGGGCGGGCAGCGCGATAGCCGCGGAGCTGGGGTCGATGACGATCACCGAACAGCTCGACGCGATGCGCGCGCTGGCGCTGGACCCCATCCGATACCTGGTGGCTCCGCGGGTCCTGGCGCTGGCGATGGGGCTGCCCTGTCTGGTGCTGGCTTTCGACTTCGCCGGGTTTGCGGGCGGGTTGCTGGTCGGGGTGCTGGACAAGGGGATTCCGCTGGGGGCCTACCTGGAGGCGACGCGGTCGGCGCTGCTGGCGAGCGACCTCGAGGGCGGCGCCTTGAAGGGGGCTGCGTTCGGACTGCTGATCGCGCTGATCGGCTGTGTGAACGGCCTGCGCACGGACCCCAAGCGGGGCGCCAGCGACGTGGGCCGATCGACGACCGGAGCGGTCGTGGCTGCCAGCGTGGCGATCCTCGTGGCCGACGCGGCGCTCACGAGGCTGCTTCTGGGGTGGGTGGTCTAGGTGCGTATCGAGGTCTCGGGGCTGGTCGTTCGCTATGGCGAGCAGGCTGTGCTGGACGGCGTGGAGCTGTCGGTTCCGGAGGGCGGGCTGCACGTGATCCTGGGGGGCAGCGGTACGGGCAAGAGCGTGCTGTTGCGGTGTTTGAACGGTCTGGAGCGGCCGGCGGCCGGCAGCGTTCGCGTGGGCGAACGCGAGGTCACGAAGCTGTCGGCCGGCGAGCTGGGAGAGCTGCGGCTGGACGTGGGATACGTGTTTCAGTACTCGGCGCTCTTCGATTCGATGAGCGTCTTCGACAACGTGGCGTGGGCCGCGCGGGAGCATCGCGGGCTGCGGGGCGAGGCGTTGCGGGAAGAGGCGCAGCGCTGCCTGACGCGAGTGGGGTTGGAGGAGTTGGTGGAGTCGATGGACCGTATGGCTCCGTCGGCTCTTTCGGGCGGCAGGCGCAAGCGTGTGGCGCTGGCCCGCGCGATGGCGATGGCGCCCCGGGTCCTGCTGCACGACGAGCCCACCAGCGGCCTCGATCCGGCGTCGGCCCGCGCCATCGGCACCCTGATCGCCGACCTGAACCGCGCGGAGGGGATCACCACCGTGGTCGTCACTCACGACCTCGACCTGGCCGCCAAGCTGGCGCACCGGATTTCGCTCCTGGCGCGCGGCCGTTTCGTGTTCGAGGGCAACGCCGGAGAACTGCGGGACAGGACCGGCGACGCCGACGTACGCCGCTACCTGGAGGGTGGGGACTGAAGCGATGAATCGAGGATACTGGACCCGTGTGCCGGGTCTTTCCGAAGACCGACTCTGGGGAAGTGCATCATGGAATTGAACGTCTCTTTGGCCGCCAAGCTTCGCGTGCTGGTGTTCTTTGCCGTCGTACTCGCGCTGGTCTGCAAGACTGCAGAGTCCTTGCGCCGGGAGGTCGTGCCCGCCACGGCCGATCTGCGTTTCTCCGCGCTCTTCAACAACGTCGCGGGGCTCAAGCCCGGGTCGCCCGTGCGCCTGGCCGGCGTCGATGCCGGACGAGTCACCGACCTCGCCTTCACTCGCGCCAAAGAGGGCCGCGATCTCATCAGCGTGAGCATCGCCGTGCGCTCCGACTACGCGAAGCTGGTCCGCAAAGGCGCCATCGTCACGATCGACTCGCTCGGCGTGCTCGGCGACAAGTACGTCGAGATCGGCCTGGCCGAGCCGAACCTGGCCTCCCTTGCCGCCGGCGAGGTGGTCACGGGCACCGACCCCATCAGCCTCGGCGACACGATGAAGAAGATGGACGCCGCCGTCGACGATCTGCGCGTGGTCGCCGGCTTCTGGCGCAAGGTCATCGAGAAGACCGAGGGCATCAAGGAGATGTGGGAGAAGTTCAAACAGGGGTTCTCGAACTAGCGATGCCGTCCCCGACAGAACCTGCTGCGCCTTCACGGAGTGTACGCGCCTCACGCGCGGCTGCGCCGACAGGCGATTGCCGAGCCGCTCCGGCCAGCCGGAGCCAGGAGTGAAACGACGGTGTGCCGCTGTGGCCCAGCCGTGCCCAACCCACAGAGCAATCGGCTTTGTTGGGTTGAGCTCATGAAACGGGTGTTCGACCAGACAATCAATTGCCACTGGCCCAGCAGAACTGACCGCCCCCGTCTTCTCCGTCAGCGGGGGCAGCGCCAGGGAGGCCAATCGCGCGATCTCGGAACGGACCGGTGTGACCTGCGCGCTCGACAGAACGGGCCGCGTGGACGCCATCAACGAAAGCAGGCCGCATTGCCAGAACGTGCCCGCCGAGGCGGCGACGAGCTGCTCACCCGTGAAGGGCATGCTGCCGATGGAGGCATGGTATAGCGTCACGCCGAGTTGGTAGAGATCCGAGCGCGCGTCGCTGGGGGCGCCCCGTAGCACCTCGGGAGCCAAATAGCCAAACGCTCCCATCAGGTGATGCGCGACCGTCAGTGCGGTCAGATCGAGCGGCTTGGCGAGTCCGAAATCGGCCAACCACGCATTGCCCCGGCCGTCGAAGAGGACATTGGCCGGCTTGATATCGCGGTGCAAGATGCGCTCGGCGTGGATGGCCTCGAGCGCCCGCGGCCCCAACTTCTCGGCCAGTTCCAGTAGCAGCGTCGTCTTGCCGACCTGCCTGGGCCCGCAAAGGAGTTGAATCCGGGAGGGGCCGGGTTCCGAGAGGCGCTGAAAGAGCGTCTCCGAGCACTCCGTCTACGAAAGGCGGTACTCACCAATCGCCATACTCGAATAATGATTCGAGTATGGACCAAGAGTCAGGCGCAGCCTGTCCCCGGTGCCCGGGCGCGCCGACCATCCGGCCGAACTCATCCCGGGAACTCGGGACCCTGGGAAAATTCGACCACGACTCGGTTAGCGGGATCTCCCCGGGGAGTCACGGCCGTGACTTCCAGCATCTGTGAGGTTGGCGGGAGTCTGTAGACGAGTCGGATTCGAACATCGCGCGGCTTCGTCCGTGGGTAGTCTCGCGCAAGGTCCTCACTGAGCACGTAGGCGGCATAGGCCTTGAGCTTCCTGATGAAGGCCGCATACCGGTCCGCCTCATCGGCAATGGTTCCCGCGTCGACAATGATGAGGTCGATGCCGTTGGGGCGGCCGTCCTCCGCCTCGGCGATGAGGTCGATGGTGGAGGAGTCTTGCAGGGTCATGGCGTTTCCAGTCCTCTTCTCGGCAAGACAGTGCTCTGTTTCTTCACTCTCTTCTGTCGCAGCTCATGATATCGATCGATCCAGGAGGCGTCGATTCCAAGATACTCTCGTTGTGTTTCCAGGGACGGCGCACTCACCCAGGCTTCGACGCTGGGTGTCCCCCAATGCAATCCCGGCAACAGTTCGAGCAACAGCCCCTCGTGGGGGCCATCCTGAACGCGACAGAACGGACCCGTCCGAAGGCGTTGCCGTCCATACTCATTGACGATTTGTCGTCCGAGATAGACCAGCCAACCTCTGAGATCGGCCAGACGGCATTGCATTAGCAGATCGATTGCGCGGCGTCTTGCTCTCGCGCAGGATTCGAGCTCTGCCTCCGTCCAGATCGACAAATCACTGCTCTTGATGCCGTACTCATCATATCCACGAGCTTCGGAGGGATCGATACTGGGAAAGACCCCATCGGCGGGAGCTTCTACGAAGGTGCCGAACGGCATCTCATCCCAATGGCCCATTGCCACCAGTGCTCTGGTGCTCTCGACAACATGGGTAATGAAGTGATGATGGGCAGGGCCGGCCTCCGCGGCCGTTTGAAACCAAGAACTCCTGATGTAGTAGGAAAAGATCTGAAAGCGTTTCCGGTCGCGTTCAACAATCCAAGTGCCGTGAGGGCGCGTGTAGGGAAAGATGATTTCGTTGAGAAATCTGCTGCCGCACTCGGCGCACTTGGCGGGAAGCAACTGCCGAACATCGCCAAATGGTTGCTGTCCCGAAGAGAGTTCGCAGATGATTGTCTGGTCGAAGGCGCTACCCATGTCCGACCTCACAGAGGAAAGGCGGGGTCCAAATCCCATGAGAAATTAAGTTCCCGCTCGATTGATTCGAGGAATCCAGGATCAGGTCGTGTGTCGGGGTTCATGATCGGCAGCCTTCTTCTGTTGGGATCGATGCTCTGATACTCCGGCACGACTCGCTCCCTCAACTGGATCAAATCATCGTCCGTGAGGCGAGATTTGTTCTTCACCTCGACAAAAGCGTCATCCATGAGAATGTCGACGTCCGAAGAATTGGCACTTCGTCTGAAACCGAGATCTCCTACTCTGCCCCGATAGCGCTCGCCAGCGACCACCACCGCGTAGGCGCTTCCCCTGTTGTTTGCAGTCGCAAGTTCTTCGAGTACCTGCGCGGCATTCTCGACATCAATGAGCCGTCGTCCTCGTGCTGCAGGGGCTTGAAGCGCCTCCAGAGTTCTCTCCAAGACTCGGCTCTTCGAGTAGAAGAGATTGCGTGAGATGGTTTGTGCGATTTCGAGGCCCCTGCCTGGCGAGGCCAGAAACCTTGGATGTGCAATAATGCTGGCGATTGTTTCCATGGCTTGCTGGCTAAGAGCCGTTTTGGCCTGCCTTGCAACGAGGTACGTTGAAGCCATCAACTCGTCCAGTGCGGTCGCGACCTCAACACCGGGCCGCTTGGCAAAAGCTGCGAGTGGCCCTCCCGCTGTCATCAACACTTCGACGCGCTTCTGAACCTCGTTCGCCCGTTTTGATGCCACTTTCAAAACTGCCTCGCCAATAGTTCCACCGGCCTCGGAAGCAGCCCGCTCGGCCTGCGCCATTAGGTAGTCCCCGATAGCATCCAGGGCATCGTCGTGTAGGCTGCCGCTAAACGCCCGGGCAACCTCCTCGATCTCGGTCGCCAGTGCATTCGCCAGTTCTGCGCTGGCACCCCTGGAGTCAATCACTCTGCCTGCCGCTGCCGCTGTCCGCGAGAGCAGTGACGCAGCCTCGCGCGCCACAGGGACCGCAGCGCCCTCCACGGGTTCTTCTATCGTCTTCGCGGTCTGCCCCGATGGCCGCCGCAGCCCCAAGCCATACAGAGTGTTCTGGATCAACTCCGCAAGCCGGCTCCACCCCTCTCGCAGTAGGCGCAGACTCTTACCTGTTGAGCTGACTGCCGCATGGAACACTGGGCGCTCCAAGGTTGCTGCGCACGCCCAGTAGGCGGCACGAATCAGCGTGGCCCCCCTGGACACAGGAATGCTGATTCGACGCAGCACCCACTTTCCGAACGCGCCAACCACCTGACCCACGGGGCCGAGGACTGCGATCTCGCCCGTATCCACGAGGAGCATTCCAAATGCCAGCGTCGCCGCGACCTTGTTCAGGGGCTCGCCTTTGACGAACGTGTCGTAGAAGACGACCTTGTAGAGTTGAAGGAAGTCCCCCGGGACCGGCGCAACGATGCCGAACAGGATCTCCGCGACGATCGCCGCGCCCGTCGCCACCCGCCCCTCGAATCGCGAGTCCGACGGCATCGCTGCGTACCTGGGGAACACGGACGCGTTGAGATACAGCCCGGGGAACTCCGTGTCGTCCAGCAGTCTCGGTCGCGGGCCGATGCCCAGGCCGCCGAGCGACAGTTCCGGGATCGTCGGCTCGAATGGGTCCTCCATCACCAGCAACGGTCCCTGGGGCATCAGCGGCACTTCGAGCCGCACCTTGCCGCTGTCCGAGGAGGCCTCCGCGAACTGAATCGAGTGTCCCGTGAAGCGGTGCTCCGCCGTGATCGCTCCCTCGGCGTCGACCTCGGCGTTCAGCAGGTCGACGCTCCTCTCCGCGGCCTCTCCCACGCAGACCATCACCTGGGCCAGTCCCGGTTTTGCTACCGCTGCTTCGCCGGAGAAGTAGAGGCGCCCCGTCGCCTCTCCGTTGGTGTCCGTGACCGCGAGACCAACTCCACGACTGGAACGGAAGCTTGCCGAGATCGGCCGCAGGCCAGCGCCGGCGGAACCTCGCGAGACCAGCCGGACTGCCAGGTCGGGTACGGGCTCGCCGCGGGAGTCCTTCACCCGAATGACAACGACGGGACTGGCAGGGGGAGTCCTGGCTGCCAGTTCGACGATGTGCGCTGGGACCGGTGCGGGTTTCGACGCGTCGACGCCGTGCGGTCGCTTGGCTGACGACGAGCCGTCGCCCAACGACGGGAAGCCGACCGCTCCGCCGTACTCGACTTCAATGCGATACGGCCCCGCGGACCGCGTCTGGACCGTGAGATCGGGAAGGGCCTTCG
>JACQFU010000561.1 GCA_016199905.1 Candidatus Wallbacteria bacterium | reverse complement strand
CGCTCGTAGGCCTGTCATGCGCATGTTACGGGTCGGGCTACAGCGTGGGACGGACTTCTCATGGGTCTATGGATCAGACCTCGCACCAGGGTGGCTATCCGACGCCAACAGAAGTCAGTGACAATAGAGGATCTCTGCTTGAAGACGAAGAACGTCGGGCTCTTGGGGGGGCGGGAAGGTGCTCACGACAGCCCTGCGCCAACTCGCTCCCCGGGGTCGTCCCGCCGTGGGACCTTGGCGTTGCCCGGATCGCGTGAAGTGAGCACTTTGAGTTTTCCTCTGCTCGGTCCGCCGAGACGCAGGGCTCATGCGACAATCGGGAGGATGAGGACAAGCGAACCCAACCTGCGCAAGGCGCGCGGGCTGCTTGGAATCGGCCCCTTGGGCCCGAGCTTGACAGCAGATGGCAGTCCCGACAAATGCCGCGCGGCTCGCCTCGTTCCCTACAAGGAGATCAGCCAGACTTGACGCTCGCTTCCAGGCTGGCCTCCCATGGCGCGAATCCGGCCGCTGGGGCGCCCGAGCTGGAGCTCGAGCATGCCGCCTGTCCGTTGGGTTGTCAGCCGGGAGATGAGCCGATTCTGCAAGGCAGGGACCTAAAGCAAGGCCTTCCGGGATTGTTCACCATCGTGCGATGCCGTTGCTGCAGCCTGCTGCGCACCGACCCTCGTCCGACGCCGGCCGCGATGCTGGCGTACTACCCTGACGACTACTCCAGCTATTGGACGCCCCCCCAGGACGATTCGCCGGAACGAATCCCCCGGTGGAAACGGCGATTGCGGGCACTTCGGCGAACCGAGCAGTATCGATTGCCTCCGGCGGCCCCCGGGCGGTTGCTGGACGTGGGCTGCGGCCCCGGAACTTTTCTCTGCGAGATGGGCGCGACGGGATGGCGAGGCGAAGGCATCGAGCTCTCCGAGTACGCGGCGTCGAAAGCTCGAGAACTCGGTTTTCCCGTCCGGACGGGGGCGATCGAAACCGCCGCGGGCCCGGAGCAACCGGTCGACCTGGTGACCGCCTTCGAAGTCCTGGAGCATCTGCACGCTCCAGTGCTGGCCCTGAAGAAGATGGCGAGCTGGACAGTCCAGGGCGGATGGCTCGTGGCCTCGGTGCCGAATGCTGCTGCCATCGGCTTTCACTGTTTCGGGGCGCTCTGGTATCACTTGCACCTTCCGAATCACCTCTATCATTTCACGACCCACACGATGAAGCGTCTCCTCGACTTGTCGGGCTGGGAGCTGGTGCGGGTCTTCCACCACAGGGTGCTCGAGGCAGAGTGCAAGAGCGCGGGCCGCTGGCTGGCCGCCAAAAACAGACTGCCGTGGCTGGCCCGGGAGCTTCAAGGCTACGACTCGCGCCTCGGCCGAAACAACCTGCTCATGCTCCCGGCGGCATCGGCGCTGGCCCTCGTCGGCCGCACCGGCGGAATGACGCTCTGGGCGAGGAAAGCCGGATGAAGCGGCACGGATTCACGCGGGCGGGCCTGCCTTCGCCAAGCTGCGTCTTGAAAAGACTCCGGACCCGGCAGCTCCGGTAGAACCCGATGAGGATACTGATTGTTGCCACGTCCTTCCCCAATCCGCCCGTCGATAGCCTGACAGGCGAAACCTACCGGCGGGTCCGGCAGCTCGCCCTGCGCCACTGCGTGACGCTACTGGCTCCCGCACGCGAGGGAGTAGAGCCGCATCACCTCGAAGAGTTTCGCGCCCTCGGCATTCGAGTGGAGCTGACTCCGGCCCTGCCCGCAGCCTCTCTTTGGCGCCGCGCCGTGCATCTGGGAACGGGTCGATTGCCGTGGCCGGTGAAGTTCTTCGATGAAACCCAATTGAGAACGGTCCTGGCGTCGCTGGCCCAACCGGGGCATCACGACGTGGTCCATCTGGAGCATGTCTACCTGGCGGCGTTGCTGCCTGGCGCGTTGGGCTTGCCGACAGTTCTGACGTTGCCGGACCCGATGAGTCTGGATTACCTGGTCCGCATCAGCACTGAGCTGCGTCTCTGGCGCCGACTGGAGTGGTGGCTGGAGGCAACGCGCGCCCGTCGCATGGAGCGCAGCTTGCTCACGCGGGCCAGGCAGGTTGTCGTGCTCACCGAGCGTGACGCGCGCTATCTCCGGACCGTCTCGCCGTCTCTGCCCGTGGCCGTCGTGCCGTTGAGCGTCGAGACCGAGCGGTTCAAGCCGCTCCCTCCACCGCCCGACCCATGCTGTCTGGTCTATCACGGCAGCCTCGACTTCGGCCCGAACCGCGAGGCCGTGACGCACCTTCTCACCACGCTGTTTCCGGCCATCCGGTGCCGCTGCCGCGACGCCAGGCTCTTGATCGCGGGCCGGGGCGCCTCGCCTGCAATTCGGCGTTTGGTCCACGAGCAACCCTCCGTCACCCTGGTCGAGGACCCCGAAGACATCAGGCCGTCGATTGGAGCCGGCCTCATCCACGTCAATCCCGTAAGGCGGGCTCTTGGCACCCAGAACAAGACCCTGGAGGCGATGGCGATGGGTAGGGCCGTCGTGACCACGCCGGCTCTGGCTGTCGGCGCCGGTCAGAAACTGATCCACTTCAACGCGAATGTCAGACCCCCTGGCGACGTGACGTGCCAGGGGGTCGTTGTCGAAATGGCGGCGGTTTGTTGACCCACCCGGGTCAGGCTGAGGGCTGAGCAGGCGG